>CAXGYE010000112.1:0-5259 GCA_964013865.1 uncultured Flavobacteriaceae bacterium | reverse complement strand
GTTTTTTTGCCTTTGAGGAAATTCTTTAAAACATTAAAATGATTGATTTTAATGCGGTTGATTTTTCCTTTCTGTTTGACAATAAAGGGGTTGTTCGAAAAAATGGAAGTTTGGTTGACATTCGTAAAAGCGTGTTTGATTTCCACCAGTGCTCCAGCTGCAAGATGGGTTACCAAAAGACTCCCGGTAGAAGTACCTAAAAAAAGGTCGTACTTCCGCCCTGCCTCTTCGATTAGATGATGGGCGACACCCCCAGCAAATGCGCCTTTACTTCCTCCGCCTGAAATTACCAGTGCTCGCATAGATTCTTATTTGGGATTACTTGTTAAATTTACATGCTTTATAACGGATAAAAAAATAAAGTCGAGCAATGGGTGAAATGAAAACGGGAATCGAATACCTTAAAGGAGTAGGACCCGAACGTGCCCGTTTGTTAAAAGAAGAGCTCAATATCCGCACCTTTGAGGACTTACTTCACTTTTTCCCCAACCGCTACATTGATCGCAGTCAATTTTATCCGATCAACCAATTACCACAAAACAATTCTGAAGTACAGATCAAAGGTAAAATTACCCAAATCGAGTATGTCTCACAAAAACGAGGTAAGCGAATGGTGGCCCAGTTTGAGGATGCAGCGGGAGCCATGGAGTTGGTTTGGTTTAGAGGATATCAGTGGATTCGAGAAAGTTTAAAATTAAATCAGCCATATGTGATTTTTGGCAGATTGAATTGGTTTAAAGGAAAGGCAAGCATGCCACATCCCGAAATGGAATTGGAAGAAAACTTTCAAAAAGGGGTAAAAGCCGCCTTTTATCCGATTTACCCTTCTACTGAAAAATTAATCAACAAAGGAATTTCCCAGCGGGTCATTCAGAAATTAGTTGCCCATCTTATCGAAAGGGGAGGCACTCCATTTTCTGAAACACTCCCCCCCTATCTTTTGGAGCATTACAAACTGATCGCCAAAGAAAAGGCCTTAAAGGAAGTGCATTACCCCACTACCCAGCACGATCTGAGCCGTGCGCAAGCCCGACTTAAGTTCGAAGAGTTTTTTTACCTTCAAATGCAACTGATATTAAAAAACTTACAACGAAAAAAGAAGATCAAAGGGTTTACTTTTTCTGAGGTAGGCAGAGCGTTTCACACTTTTTTTAAGGAACATCTTCCCTTTCCTCTTACCCAAGCGCAAAAACGAGTCGTCAAGGAAATTCGAATGGATTTAGGATCGGGTAGACAAATGAATCGTCTTCTGCAAGGCGATGTGGGTTCAGGTAAAACAATCGTGGCGCTCCTCAGTATGTTGATCGCCATCGACAATAAATTTCAAGCCTGTTTAGTCGCTCCAACGGAAATCTTGGCGCAACAACATTATCAATCCCTATCTAGCTTGCTCCACGGAACAGGGGTTCAAATTGCATTGCTCACTGGAAGCACCAAAGCCAAAGAGCGCAAGCCTCTTTTCGAGGCTCTAGAAACAGGAACCTTAAACATCCTGATTGGAACCCATGCTGTCTTTGAAGAAAAGGTACAGTTTAAGAATTTAGGCCTTGCCATCATAGACGAACAACACCGTTTTGGGGTGGCACAGCGCGCTAAGCTGTGGGCTAAAAACGAAATTCCACCGCACGTTTTAGTTATGACCGCCACACCTATCCCTAGAACGCTAGCAATGAGTATTTACGGAGATTTAGACCTTTCCGTAATTGATGAATTACCCCCTGGACGGAAGCCTGTAAAAACCAGTCATCGGTTTGAAAGTAAACGCTTAGCCGTTTTTGCATTTATCAAAGAACAGATACAAGTGAGGCGACAAGTATATGTAGTTTATCCGCTAATTCAAGAGTCTGAAAAACTGGATTACAAAGATCTAATGGACGGTTATGAAAGCATTACCCGAAGTTTTCCGCCTCCTCAGTATCAAGTCAGTATTCTTCACGGACAGATGAAGTCGGAAGACAAAGCCTATGAGATGGAACGTTTCGCAGAAGGAAAAACACAGATTATGGTCGCCACGACAGTTATAGAAGTGGGGGTTAATGTGCCCAATGCCTCTGTGATGATTATTGAAAGTGCTGAGCGGTTTGGTCTGTCGCAGCTCCATCAGCTCCGAGGTCGTGTAGGAAGGGGAGCCTCGCAGAGCTATTGTATTTTAATGAGTAGTTCCAAGCTTTCGGAAGAAGGAAAAACACGCTTGCAAACTATGGTAAACAGCACGGATGGGTTTGAAATTGCAGAAGCTGATCTACGACTTCGGGGTCCTGGAAATCTAATGGGTACCCAGCAAAGCGGAGTTTTACAGCTAAAAATTGCTGATGTGATCAAGGATTCTACTTTACTCAAAGCCGCAAGAGATACCGCGCAACAAATTTTAAAACAAGACCCTGAACTCAAACAAGCTGAACATCAAATCATTAAACGAACACTAGCAGCACTTCGTTTTGATTCAAACATTTGGAATTTCATTAGTTAAAAATGGGCAAAGAGATTCTTATATTTGCATTCGACAATTAAATACGCATTCTTTGAAAATATCCCACAACTGGTTACAGCAGTTTATCAAAATAAATCTACCTGTAGAAGAGCTCTCGGTTTTATTGACAGATTTAGGTCTTGAAGTAGAAGGAACCGAAACTTATGAAAGCATAAAAGGAGGCCTCCAGGGAGTCGTGGTAGGCGAAGTCTTAAGTTGTGTTCAACATCCCAATGCCGACCGTCTAAAACTCACAGAGGTAAACATTGGAACCGGAGACAACCTTTCCATAGTTTGTGGTGCACCCAATGTAGCTCAAGGGCAAAAGGTACTAGTAGCTACAATTGGAACGACACTGAATCTGTTTGACGGTTCACAACTCAAAATCAAAAAAGGAAAAATTCGGGGAGAAGTTAGCGAAGGAATGATTTGCGCTGAGGATGAACTTGGCTTGGGAGAAGCTCACGATGGGATTATGGTCTTAGAGGCATCTGCAAAAGTAGGAACTCCTGCTGCAGAACTATTTAATATTGAACAAGACGTTGTATTTGAAATTGGGTTGACTCCCAACAGAGCTGATGCCATGAGCCATATGGGTGTAGCACGAGACCTCAGAGCAGTATGTTTGTTAAAAGAAATCCCCCATGAATGGAGGTTTCCTGAAACGTCCTCATTTCACGTGGACAATACCCAAAGAACGATTCCAGTTCACGTGGAAGACGAAGAACGATGTACCCAGTATTATGGTCTTACCCTTACTGAGGTACAAATAGCACCTTCCCCCGCTTGGCTGCAAAATCGTTTGAAAGCGATCGGGATTACTCCAAAAAACAATGTGGTGGATATCACCAATTATGTCTTACACGAATTGGGACAACCCTTACATGCCTTTGACGCGGAAAAACTTCAGGGCGATGTACATGTCAAAACCTGTGCTGAAAAAACAAAATTCACCACCTTAGATGAGGTGGAACGCGAATTGAGTGGAGAAGATCTAATGATCTGCGACAGTGAAAAAGCTCACTGTATAGCAGGAGTTTTTGGAGGAACAGATTCCGGAGTAACGGATCAAACGACCACCGTGTTTTTAGAAAGTGCCTATTTTGACCCGGTCAGTATTCGTAAAACAGCCAAGCGTCACAATCTCAATACAGATGCATCCTTTCGCTTTGAGCGGGGAATCGATCCAGAAATTGGAATAACGGCTTTAAAACGCGCAGCAATTTTAATTCGAGATTTAGCAGGAGCGACCATTTCAAGTGAAATACAGGAGGTCCGAAAACCCTTACAAAATGCCGTTCAAGTCTTTCTTTCTTTTGAACAATTAGAAAAGACGATAGGCCAAGCCCTAGAAGAAAAACATCTAAATACCATCTTGAATGCATTAGAAATGGAAATTAATAATGTTTCCGAAACAGGAATCGCAATGACCGTTCCGAGATACCGAGTAGATGTGACCCGCCCCGCAGACGTCATTGAAGAAATACTCAGAGTGTACGGCTATAACAACCTAGATGACAGACCTTTGCGCTATGAGGCAAAACCTCCCTACAGCTGGAAAGACGACTACAAGCTGGAAGGGGCCGTAGCTCAAAAACTTACGGGTCAGGGTTTTATGGAAACGATAAACAATTCTTTAACCCGACCCGAAAATGCAACAGACTTTCATGCACCCGTAAGCTTGTTAAATCCACTGGGTAAAGAATTGTCCATACTGCGACAATCGCTCATTCCCAATGCTCTTGAAGTGATTGCATTTAATTTGAATCGTCAAAACAAAGAGCTCAAGCTTTTTGAATTTGGAAACATTTATGGAAAAAAGGACGAAACCTATGTCGAAGCCAAGCGGTTGAGCCTCGCAATAACAGGTTTACCCTTTCGTGCCCATTGGGATCTGACTAACTCGCCAGACTCTTTTTTCTATGGTAAGGGAGTGTTGCACGACCTTTTTAGTAGCTTGGGATACGATGCCCTCGAATTTGTAGAGACCTCCCATCCTCAATTTGATTTGTGTTTTGAATTACAGTATAAAAAGCGAAGTTTTGGCCTGTTTGGACTGATAGGAACAGCACTGACCCAAACCTACGGAATTGACCAGGAAGTCTATCTCGCAGAATTGGATTGGAACGCACTCTCACAACATGCTTATAAACAGCCTTTACACTACCAAGAAGTGGCTAAATTTCCTCAAATGAGAAGGGATTTTGCATTGCTTTTGGACCAAGAAGTCTCGTTTGAAGCACTCAAAACCATCGCTCTAAACACTGAACGCAAAATCCTTATTTCAGTTCAACTGTTCGATGTTTACGAAGGAAAAAACCTCCCCAAAGGCAAAAAGTCTTACGGAATCAGTTTTACTTTTCAAGATAAAAACAAGACGTTAACAGACAAACAAGTCGATAAAATCATGGAAAAACTCCAGCAAAATTTCTCAAAAGAATTAAAAGCCGAATTACGTTAGCAGATTTTTTATGATTTGACTGAATAATTCCTATTTTTGTTATCTAATGTGAAGGAATTATGAAAGCGAATCTACTACCCAGAACCAATATTGAAAAAGCACTATCCAAAACGCGTGAATTGACTTTAGAAGCGCACGAGTCCAATTTGGATTCACTCATTAAATCATTAGACATCAAATCCCTCAATGCATTTGACTTTGATTTATTGGCTACAGATAAAATTTATCACCTCGAACAGATCAAAAAAGTGAGTATTGACTATCGTTTGCGTTTTTTAGATCTTAAATTTTTTAAAAATAAATTACCCCAAGAAGCATTAGACACGAT
>CAXGYE010000111.1:0-5290 GCA_964013865.1 uncultured Flavobacteriaceae bacterium | reverse complement strand
CCTACACGACGCTCTTCCGATCTTAAGCGGGTGCTTCTAAAATGGGTTGTTCCCCCCAGTAGGTCGGGACGTTTTTTGAAAATTCCCGAGCTTGATTTGGAGAAGCGCCATTATCAATCAAGAAGTCATATACGCCGTGCTTTGTACCCAGATCTTCACTGGACCCTCCCCCTTGAACTCGAGGGGCAATAAGATTCAAACTTTCAAAAATCCCATAACTGTATTCAGTGATGTAGTCAAAGTCTAAACCCGTAGATTGTTCTTTTGGACTGCCGTCTGCATTCTGTTTCAACTCACTTTTACCTCGCGTACTAAAATCAGTATACTCTGCAGTTGCCAAAAGTGGTGTGGCATTAAACCCAAGTGCCAAAATACCAGAAGCAATTAATGCACCTAGGGATTGAAGAAAGCTTTTTGTTTGCTTATTTTTTAAAGAATGATACCCATAAACCAAAACCAAAACTCCCAGCAGCATTAAGAGATAATAGGTCATTTGATAATGGTTGGCTCGAATCTGCATCCCCAAGGCTAATGAACTCAACAAAACACCCCAGAACCACCTCTTTTGTAGTAAAAGAAGTACACCCCCAAAGACAAAAGGAAAAAAACTCACTGCCAACGCTTTGGTATTGTGTCCGACTTGTAAAATGATGAGTAAGTAAGTGGAAAAGCCAAAAGCAAGGGAGCCAAAAAGCGCTACAGGCCAGGGGTTTTTTAAAATAAGTAAAACCAAATAGACCCCTAGTAGATAAAGAAATAGGATATGAGCGGGTCGAGGTAAAATTCGAAAAAACGAATAAATAGGCTGCAGCACATCTGCTGGAAACTTTGCACCCAATTGATAGGTGGGCATCCCACCAAAGGCATTGTCGATCCAATACGTTTCTTCGCCAGTAGCTTCTCGATGTTCTTGCAACTGTCGAGACATCCCCTGATATTGTCGAATGTCAGATTGCAATAAGGTCTTTCCGGATAATAAAGGGTAATAAAAAAGAAGCGCTACGAGTGCAAAACCAAGGACTACCCCTGCATGGTACAAAATCGAAGAAGGAAGTATTTTATTCCACTTCTTCATAATCGATGTATTCACCTAGTGTATCGGAAGCCTTCTTATTTTTGGGCTTTTTTTTGGGTTCAGAAGATTGCGCTTTATTTGCTTTTTTTGCTAAACTCGAAAACATCAGTTTAAATAAAAAAGGAGAAAGCAATCGCAAAAGATAGATTCCACCCAAAAAAAACAACAAGAATTTTAAAAGCACGCCAAGGAGTTTATTTACCAATCAAATGTAACTATTTCGTTTTGAATCTGCGAAATTTTATCCTGCATTAAGCACCGAGGATCACAAAAATTCATAGATTCTTACCTTATATTTGTGGTATGTTTTTAAACCGATTTGCCCTTTTTTTAATTCTCGGTTCTGTAGTAGTGCAAGCGCAATACACCGATCAGATCAATTCCAATCGTCCTGGAGCCTCTATTGGAGCCTTTGCTGTAGGGAAAAACGTTATCCAGGCTGAATTTGGTTTGGCCTTTCGTCATTATTCTCACAGTGGATACAACAACTCTAGTTTTGATGGAGGAATCGGGTTCCTTTCCCTGCGATGGGGTTTTTGGTTGGAAACTTTAGAACTGACCGTGGAGAGTAAATATCTAAGAGGGAGTTTGAATTCTAAACTCGCTACTCAACCTCTACGAACCCCCAAACAGGGTTTTATACAAAATTTTATCGGATTGAAATACCTTCTTTACGATCCCTTCAAGAAAGAGCGCGATGTTAATGTTTACAGTTGGAAGGCCAACAATGGTTTCAAATTAAGAGATTTAATTCCAGCAGTTTCATTGACTTTAGGAGGTAATTACAGTCGAAAAGACAATCCTTTTCCTTACAATAATGTATTTGGAAGTATTTACCGCCCCCTTCTTTTCCAAAACCTAGGAGTTCCTCCCGATGAGGAACCTCCTGTTCATCTTCGAGGAACCCTGGCAACTCAATCGCATTTTTTAGGAACTTGGGTCTTTGTAACGAATTTTAATTACGATCGATATTTGTCCGATTATCCCGAGATGAGCTACATCCTGACTCTGACGCACACATTAGACCCGTTATGGTCTGTGTATGTAGAGCATCAGGGCAGTCAAAGTGATTTATTCCGCGATTCCCTTTACCGTCTTGGAGCGGCTTATCTTTTCTCAGACAACATCCAATTGGAAGCTACCCTAGGCGCCTCGTCAAAAAGTACACCCAGTAGCATTTTTGCAAATGTTGGCGTATCTTACCGCTTGGATTTTCATAAAGATTTTATCTCGGCCGAAGAAATTGAAGCAAAATCAAATAAAAAAGGAGAAAGAAAACTGAGAAAAACCTTGAATAAAAATTCAAAAACTGAGCGAAAAAGAAACCGTAAAGCAAAACGCAACTGAAGAAATGAGTAAAGATATCCATATTAAAGAGGCTAAAACCCGCGAAGATTATCTTGCTTTCGTAAAATTTCCTTTTCAGTTATACAAAGACAGCCCCTATTGGGTTCCTCCTTTAACCAAAGACGAAATTGAGACAATAACCCCAGAACAAAATCCAGTATACCAAAATGCTACAGCCCGTTTTTTTCTTGCCTACAAAGGGGCACAGATCGTAGGTCGCATCGCCGCGATAATTAACTGGATCGAGATCAATGAGGTTAAAAAAAGTAAAGTTCGATTTGGCTGGTTTGATGTAGTGGATGATATTGAAGTGACCCGGCTGCTTTTGGAACAGGTTGTCGCTTTTGGAAAAGAACACCAATTGAAAAACATAGAAGGTCCCGTAGGCTTTTCAAATCTTGACAAAGCTGGACTTCTTGTGGAGGGCTTTGAAGAGCGAAATACCATGATTACCCTTTACAATGCACCCTATTACGCCAAGCATTTAGAACAACTCGGTTTTCAGACTTCAGCGAGGTGGGTGGAATATGAAATAAAAATTACAGATTTCGAATCGTCTCCGGAAAAAGTAAAGCGCTTTTCAAAATTAGTCATGGAACGATATCAACTCACCTTATTAAATTTCAAAAATCGAAATGAAATTCTTCCTTATATAGATGAAATGTTTGACCTGCTAGACAAAACGTATAATGAATTGCAAACCTATGTTCCGATTCAAGAATATCAAATCGAAAACTATAAAAAACGTTTTTTAAAGTTTGTCAATCCTGATTTTATAAAATGTATTGTTGACCAACACGGCAAATTGATTTGCTTTTCCATAACCATGCCCTCTTTTACCGAAGCACTGAAAAAAATCAATGGAAAATTGACCTTGTTCAATGCCTTCTATCTTTTTAAAGCAATGCGTTATAACCAACGGGCCTCTTTTTATTTGATCGGCGTCCATCCCGATTACCAAAACAAGGGAATTACTGCTATCATTTTTAACGAGATGCAAAAGTTGTTTAATAAACAAAAGATCACTACTGTAGAAACCAATCCTGAATTAGAAGAAAATACAGCAATCCAAAAGTTGTGGAAAAATTATGAACACCGACTCCACAAACGCAGAGCAACGTTTACCAAAAAAATATAAGCTATGCTAACGGAAGGTACGGTTGTCGCTCTTGCTACCCCTGAAGGAAGTGGTGCCATTGGTGTGATTCGCCTTTCTGGAGCGGAGACTTTTCACTTTACTGCACCGTTTTTTAAACCCAAATCCAAAGAATCTTGGGATAAAATTCAAGCTAACACTTCGGTCTTAGGAGATTTTGTATCAGAAGGGGAAATCATCGATGAAGTTCTGCTCACCAAGTTTAAAGCTCCGTATTCCTACACAGGAGAGAATGTCGTAGAAATTTCATGCCATGGATCTTCCTACATACAGCAAAAAATCATTTCTTGTTTTCTCATCAAAGGGGTCAAACCCGCACAAGCTGGGGAATTTACATTGAGAGCCTACCTGAACCAAAAAATGGATTTGAGCCAAGCCGAAGCGGTCGCCGATCTTATAGCAGCAGAAAGTGAGGCTGCCCATCAACTTGCACTGCAACAAATGCGGGGTGGGTTTTCTAAAAAAATGGAAGCGTTACGACAAGAACTCATTCAATTTAAGGCATTGATTGAGCTTGAATTGGACTTCAGTGAAGAGGAAGTAGAATTTGCTAATCTAGAAGAACTCCGATCCCTACTAAATAAATTACACAAAGACATCAGCGATTTGAAAAACTCTTTTGCCTATGGAAATGTAATTAAAAAAGGAGTTCCTGTGGCGATTGCCGGAAAACCCAACGTAGGTAAATCTTCTCTCCTCAATGCGCTTTTCGAAGAAGAAAAAGCCATCGTATCGAACATCCCAGGGACTACGCGAGACAGTATCGAAGATACCTTGGTGCTGGGAGGGATTCTCTTTCGCTTTATCGATACAGCTGGATTGCGAGAGACGAACGATGTGGTAGAGGCCATCGGTGTAAAAAAAGCGCGAGAAAAGGTAAAAAAAGCTCGTGTTTTAATTTATCTCTATCAAAGGGATGCCACTGCTCCTGTCATTGCAAATGAAATCCAAGAGCTGCACCACGAGGGACTTTCCATTTTACTTGTTGAAAACAAGATCGACTTACACAACAACACGCACAGTGTGGACTTGGCGTCTGAAATTAAATCCAACCTCAACTTTGAATCTGAGGTGATCGCTCTCGGAATTTCAACAAAAAACAGTACGAGCCTAGCTCCTTTAAAAAACCACTTGGTCACCCTGATTCAAAATATGAAAAGCGAATCCAATCTGATCATTCACAACAGCAGACATTTCCATGCCCTGTCGGAAGCCTTGAGGGCTATTGAGACCATTCAAGAAGGTCTAGACCAAGCACTGCCGGGGGACTTACTGAGTATCGAGCTAAAGGAGGCCATTCAATTCATCGGATCGATTACAGGAAATATAGATAACGATCAAGATATTTTGGGGACTATATTTAGTCAATTTTGTATTGGAAAGTAATACGCAACTACCATTTTATCGATTTGACCGAGTACATCAAATGGACTTGGTTTTTAAAAATGAGGACATGTCCACTGCAATATTTAAAACCCAAAAACTTCCTTCATAGTTTATGTATTGCGTCTTACCTTCAATTGGATTGTCTAAATAAGGAACAGTGGTTTTGGAAGGTGCTGGTTCGTATTGCATCGCAATGCTAAAATGAGTAAAGTTCAACCCAAGACCAAAGAGGAGATTGTTTTTACTTGCGTTTCGCATCTCAAAAATTTCAATGTCTCGGAACTCTTGTTTACTCCTTCGAAAAAGCTTGTACCCAGTAAAAAGGT
>CAXGYE010000110.1:0-5311 GCA_964013865.1 uncultured Flavobacteriaceae bacterium | reverse complement strand
AATCTTATTAATGTAATTTTTAGATATGGGGCAGTCTGTGGATAAGAGTAATATGCTTACTAATTCTTTATCGGCAGTTTTCAAGAACTTGGTGATTTTTTTCTGATCTACAACTGATAAAGTTTTTGAATTTAAATAGTTATCCGAAAAATCTTCTTGAGCTAAAGAGGGAATCAAATAGAAAACAAAAATGAAAGTTAAGAATCTATTCAAAATTTAAATTTATATAGTTTATAACTTCAAATATATTAATTCAATACAACTTAGTTTCAAGTTAAACATATTAAGCTTGAATTAAATACTGATATTGATACAAAATGGATCTAATAATCTATTTTTTACATAAAATTAACTCAAATAAACAAGTGATCTGTGAATAAGCAAATCGAATTAAAGTATTTTTGATAAATGGATACAATAACCATTTTTGGAATACGCGCCATTTTAGAGGCCATACAAAGTGAAAAGCCCATTGATAAAGTTTGGCTGCTTAAAGGGTCACAGAGTACACTTTTCGAACACTTATTACAAACCCTTCGTACAAAGAATATTGCCTTTAGTTTCGTCCCTGTAGAACGTCTGGAGCGCTTTTCTTCGAAAAATCATCAAGGAGCGGTAGCACGGATCGCCGCATTGGCAACCCAAGAAATGGAGCCTTTGATTGAAACCATTTTAAGCCAAAAAGAAAACCCTCTTTTTGTACTTTTGGACGGTATTACCGACACGCGAAACTTCGGCGCAATTTTGCGCTCAGCCGCCGCTGTGGGAGTAGATGCGATTTTTATCCCTAGTAGTGGTAGTGCTCCTTTAAATGGAGATGTGGTTAAGACTTCTGCAGGTGGAGCCTTTCAGGTTCCGATTTCCAAAGTTCAACATCTCAAAGATGTGGTGTACCATTTAAATGCCCACGAGATCCCTACCCTTGCCCTTACCGAAAAAGCATCGGAAACGGTTTATCAAAAAAACCTAAAAGGCCCTTTGGCGGTAGTTTTTGGATCGGAAGATGTCGGTATTTCTTTTGGACTTTTAAAAGTACTGGACGACCAAGCCAAACTCCCAATGCAAAACAACATGGATTCGCTTAATGTATCTGTTGCCTGTGGTGTTCTTTTTTACGAAATCATAAGACAACGCAGCTAGTTCAAAAAAGAACTATATTTAAATCATGAATACTCCTTTGGCAGAACGAATGCGTCCCAAAACACTCGCCGATTATTATGGCCAAGAGCATCTTGTTGGGCCCCAAGGAAGTCTGACCCAAATGATTAAAAATGGGGTCTTCCCCTCCCTGATTTTTTGGGGGCCTCCAGGAACTGGAAAAACAACACTTGCGCAACTCCTCGCTTTAGAAAAGGAACGCCCTTTTTATCAACTTTCTGCGATCAATGCGGGAGTCAAAGAAATTAGAGAAATCATTCAAAAAGCCGAGAATTCGGGAGGCTTATTTAGCGGTAAAAGTCCCATCCTTTTTATCGATGAAATTCACCGTTTCAGCAAATCACAACAAGACTCTCTGCTCAACGCAGTAGAAAAAGGAATCGTAACACTAATTGGGGCCACCACAGAAAACCCCAGCTTTGAAGTCATCAACGCCTTACTCTCCCGTTGTCAAGTATATACGCTCAACGTACTGGCAAAAGAGGAGCTTGAAAAGATTTTAAAACACGCTTTAAACAAGGACACGCTGCTAAAAGGCTATGACTTGAAGATCGTTGAAACAGATGCCTTACTCGAACTTTCAGGGGGAGACGCCCGAAAGTTACTTTCTCTTTTGGAGTTGGTCCTCCAAGCACAGCAAACAAAAACTATTGAACTCAACAATGCTCTGGTTTTTGAAACCGTACAAACCCAAACCGTCCTTTTCGATAAAAATGGAGACTTTCATTACGATATTGTGTCTGCCTTTATCAAATCCATACGGGGTAGTGACCCCAACGCAGCAGTTTATTGGCTCGCCCGAATGATCGAGGCAGGAGAAGACATCAAATTCATCGCCCGTAGAATGCTCATTCTCGCAGCGGAAGACGTTGGAATTGCCAATCCAACGGCACTGGTCTTGGCAAACAGCACCTTCCAGGCTGTGGCTACCATAGGCTATCCGGAAGGAAGAATCCTACTTAGTGAATGCGCTCTCTATCTAGCCACCTCTCCCAAAAGCAATGCCGCTTACAAGGCCATCGATACCGCTTTAGAAAAAGTGAAAGCTACCGGAAATCTTCAAGTTCCCCTACCTCTGAGAAATGCCCCAACCCAATTGATGAAAGAAATGGGCTATGGAACGGGCTATAAATATGCCCACGACTATGAAAACCAGTTTGCAGAACAAGAGTTTTTACCCGAAGAATTAAAAGGAACAAAATTGTATGAGCCGGGGGGAAATCCAAAGGAAAAAAACATCCGAGATTTTTTAAAAATACGTTGGAAGGACAAGTATGGCTACTAATTTCTTTTCCAAAAGAACGGAGTAAATAAAATCAAAACAGTAAAAAGCTCCAGCCGTCCTAGAAGCATTAAAAAGCTGGCCCACCATTGCCCGAAATTAGGCAATGCAGCATAGGTGTTACTGGGTCCAAATTCTCCAAGGGCAGGACCCACATTTCCCAAAGTTGATGCTGCTATACCAATTGAAGATTCAAAATCGAATCCCATCAGGCTAAACCCCAGAGCTCCTATTATAAAACTTAACATATACAAAATGAAAAAACCCAATATATTGTAAGAAATAGAGTCGCTTACTGTTCTTTCATTATAGCGGGCTTGAATAATTGCATTGGGATGTAAAGCGCGTTTAAACTCCAAAAGCCCACTTTTAATCATCAGCAGGTGTCGGACCACTTTGACTCCTCCCGAAGTAGAGCCCGACGACCCCCCCAAAAACATAAGTCCAAAGAAAACAACCGTCACAAAGGGAACCCAGTGGGTATAATCTGCGGTAATAAAGCCTGTGGTGGTAATGATCGATACGACTTGGAAAACTGCTGCACGTACAGTAGGTTCTATGCCATCAATGGAAAAAGAAGGATGTAGATACGATTTCAACAGAAGAACAACAACTACTAAAACAGAAAAGAAAAGTAAAAATTGGAGATAAAGCCGGAATTCTTCATCGAGGATAATTTTTTTGAATTTTCGGGTAAAGGCGAAATAGCTTAATACAAAATTGGTCCCCGCCAAAAACATAAAAAAGAGAATGATGTATTGAATCAGGGGTTGGTCATTCCAAAAGGCAATGCTGTCGTTTTTTGTGGAAAATCCCCCTGTAGAAACGGTACTCATCGCATGATTAATCGCATCAAAGAAAGACATCCCAGCCACATAGAGCAAAAGGGTTTCGATAAACGTATAAGCCACGTAAATAAGCCACAAACGTTTTGCTGTATCCGTAATTCTGGGGTGCAATTTGTCTCCTGCAGGACCAGGAGCTTCAGCAGAAAAAAGTTGAATTCCCCCAATCCCTAAAAAAGGTAAAATCGCTATAGCCAAGACAATGATTCCCATCCCCCCGATCCAATGCGTCGTACTGCGCCAAAATAAAATTCCTTTGGGCAAAGCTTCTATATCATTTACTATTGTGGCTCCCGTAGTGGTATAACCCGACATGGTTTCAAAAAAACTAGCTGTAAAGTCAGGAATGGCACCCGAAAAAAGATACGGAGTTGTTCCAGATAGTGCCATCAAAATCCAGCCCAGACTCACAATCAAATAGCCTTCACGCTTTTGGATTTGTTTGTCGTATTGTCTTCCGAAAAGCATCAACAACGCACCAAAGGATAATACCACAAACGATGCTAGCGTAATCTCAAAAGTGACCCCATCTTCATACAAAAAACTAATCAAAGCCGAAAAGAGCATCAACCCTCCGTTGAAGAGTAATAAAACCCCCATCAAAAAGACTACAATTTTATAATTAAATGAATGCATAATGTTTATAAAAACAATCGCTCAATCCGCTTTAACGATCGAGGCAAACAGCAGACTACAATTCGATCTCCTGGAAGAATCGTATAATCTCCTAAAGCGATGACTCCCCTACCCTCTTTGATCACCCCGCCAATTATGGCGGTTCTAGGAAAATCTATGTCTTTGATTTTGTAATTCGCTACTTTAGAATTGGCATTGACTACAAACTCTAAAATTTCAACATTGAGGTTGTTCAGGGTTGTCATGTCCACCACTTCTCCTTTTCGGACATAGCGAAAGATCGTATTTGCGGTCAATAGTTTTTTGTTGATTAACGTATCGATTCCTATGGAGTGTGAGAGTTGAAAATAATCCATATTCTCAACCAGAGCAATGGTTTTTTTGACTTTCTTGGAGTGTGCCATCAAACAACTCATAATGTTAGTCTCCGAGTTTTCTGTCACCGAAATAAAGGCATCCATGCCTGTAAGGTTTTCTTCATCTAGCAATTCTGCATTTCGACCATCTCCATGAATCACCAAAGTATTGGGAAGTAAATCCGCAATCTCAAAAGCTTTTTTCTTATTTTTTTCAACGAGGGTTACATTAAATTTTTTCTCGCACAACTCACGAGCGGTGTTGTACCCAATACGACCTCCTCCTAAGATCATCACATTTTTGATGGAGGCCTTGGTTTTACCAGTCAATTTATACAACTCTTCTACACCCTCTTTCAGGGTGATGAAAAAAACCGTATCGCCCTCTTCAAAACATGTATCGCCACGGGGGACCAGTGTAATCTGAGTACCTTTCCTTTGTACGGCGACGGGCATAAAATGGACATCAGGAAAAATAGAGGCTGCTTCTTTTACAGACTTACCCACAAAGGGAACCTCTTCTTCCAAACGAGTACCTATTAAGGTCAAAGCCCCTCCCTCAAACTCGTAACTGTTCGAAAAAGCCGACTGATCTAACAATTGCTGAATTTCCTCAGCAGCCAACTCTTCAGGGGATATTACTTCGTCTACGCCAATACTTTGAAAACTAATCGAGTCTTGTGCTTTGATCAGTTCTATATTGGAGATACGCGCTATGGTTCGCTTACTTCCCAATTGTTTTGCTAGGGCACAAATTGTAATATTAACCGATTCTTCAGCTGTGACCGCTATGAAAAGATCAGAACTGGCCACCTGTGCTTCTTCCATTAGGGTCAGGGACATCGCATCGCCTCGCATCGCTCTAATATCAAGATGGGATTCGGCATAATTGAGCCGGTCTTTATCAGTATCTATTAAAGTGATATCGAGCGACTCATAGGAAAGGAGCTTTGCCAGATGGAATCCTACTTCTCCCCCCCCTGCAATAATTATCTTCATCTGTTACGAGTTACTTTTAAACCGTTAAGATGGAA
>CAXGYE010000109.1:0-5319 GCA_964013865.1 uncultured Flavobacteriaceae bacterium | reverse complement strand
AAATTCAGAGAAGAAGCATTGTACATCAAGTTTTTATCGCTTTATGAAATTGCGGTTAATAGTGTCTATTCAAAAAAAGAAGCACGTTTAAAAGAATTACAACAACAATACAATCTTATTTTACGTTATTATCCTGAAACCCTGTTTATGGTGGATTTGAACGATAAAATGGAAAAAGTAAATAAAGAATTAAAACAATTTAACACCACCACTACACTTTCAAAATAAACACTATGACGAAGTACAGAGAATCAAATGCAGAATTATCTTCTAAGACCTACAATAGAAATGAGATCGAGGCTCCAACAGAAAATATTTATGAGGCACTTTCCATTATTGCAAAACGTTCCCAGCAAATAAATCTTGATATCAAGAAAGAGTTACATGAAAAACTAGAAGAATTTGCTACGCACAATGACAGTTTGGAAGAAATTTTTGAGAACAAGGAGCAAATTGAAGTTTCTCGTTTTTATGAACGTTTACCGAAACCTCACGCGATGGCTGTAGAGGAATGGTTGAAAAATAAAATATACTCACGCCATACCGAAGAACCCAAATCGTAAACAATGTCTTTATTAAGCGGTAAAAAGATCTTGCTCGGAGTCTCAGGAGGAATTGCCGCTTATAAAACTCCGATCCTAGTTCGCGAGTTCCTCAAACAGGGTGCTGAGGTTCGTGTAGTCATGACCCCCAGTGCAAAAGATTTTGTCACTCCACTAACTCTTGCGACACTTTCTAAGAACCCTGTTTTATCCACTTTTACGGCGACTGATTTAGACAACCCTGTTTGGAACGATCATGTAGAGCTGGGATTGTGGGCGGATGTCTTTTTGGTTGCTCCCGCTACCTCCAATACACTCTCTGCTATGGCTCAAGGCCGCTGTAACAACCTCTTATTAGCGGTTTACCTCTCGGCAAAATGTCCAGTCTTCATTGCTCCTGCAATGGATTTGGACATGTTCGCACACCCTTCTAATCAAAAGAATATTGAAACCTTAACTTCTTTCGGAAACAAGGTATTACCTGTAGGTGAGGGGGCCTTGGCCAGTGGTTTGGAAGGTAAGGGAAGGATGCTGGAGCCCAACGAAATTGCAGATTATCTTATCACTTTTTTTAATCCCGACCTACCATTAAAGGGAAAACGAATACTGATAACCACAGGTCCAACTTATGAGGCGATTGACCCTGTGCGTTTTATCGGAAATCACGCTTCGGGTAAAATGGGTTTTGCTCTAGCTGAAGTGGCTGCGAATAAGGGTGCTGAGGTAGTATTAATTTCAGGTCCCACCACAGAAAAAATCAGCCATCCTTCTGTAACGGTTCAAGCTGTAGTAAGTGCCAAAGAAATGTTCCAAGCGGTAAAAAAAGAGTTTAGCCAATCAGATGTTGCTATTGCCGCCGCCGCGGTAGCTGATTTTAAACCTCACTCTGTGGCCTCACAAAAAATTAAAAAAGACAAATCGAATTTGTCTCTTTCATTGACCCCAACAGAAGATATATTAGCTTACATGGGTAAAAATAAAAAGGGACACTGCCTGGTTGGCTTTGCACTAGAGACGGAAAATGAATTAGAAAATGCGAAAACAAAGCTAAAGCAGAAGAATTTGGATGGAATTGTTTTAAATTCTCTTCAAGACTCTGGTGCGGGATTTTCAGTTTCGACCAATAAAATAACTTTTATCCATGCTAACCTTTCTACCAAAGCATTTCCACTTCAAAGCAAATTGCAATGTGCACATCGAATTTTTGAACAAATATTGTCACTATGAACCGTTTTTTTGTATTCCTATCACTCTTTTGCTTTTGTCGACAACTCAACGCCCAAGAATTGAATGCACAAGTCATTGTAAATTCGGACTTGGTTAATCAAACCAATCAACAAATATTCAAAACCCTAGAACGGTCACTCAACGAATTTATCAATACCCAAGTTTGGACTAACCAAGATTTTTTAGCTCAAGAAAAAATCACCTGTTCCTTTGTTTTTAATCTTTCTGGATACAGTAATGATCGGTTTGAAGCCACCTTACAAGTCCAATCTCAGCGCCCAGTATTCGATACGAATTACGACAGTCCCATTTTGAATTTTTTAGATAAAGACATTGTTTTTTCCTATCAAGAATTTCAACCTCTATTTTACAACGAGTCCAGTTTTGAGTCTAATCTCGTTTCGCTTGTTAGTTTTTATGCCCTTGTAATCTTAGGTCTAGATGCAGATAGTTTTTCGCCCAATGGCGGGAATTCCTATTTTGAAGCTGCACGTCAAATCGTAAATCTAGCTCAAAATACCTCGAGTAAGGGATGGAAACCTTCAGACGGAATACGCAATCGTTTTTGGTTGATCGATGCGCTTCGATCCAATACTTTTAGAGAGTACCGGCAAGCCCTATACACTTATCATCGCAAAGGCTTAGATCAAATGACCACAGATTCAAAAGTAGGGAAAACAGCACTAATGGAAGCGATTCAACAATTAGAACCCATGTTTCAGAGAAGGCCTAACGCCTTTTTACTCCAACTATTTTTTGACGCTAAGGTGGAAGAAATTGTGAATCTTTTTCAAGAGGGTGCTAAAGTAGATTTTAAAAAAACTGAAGCCGTCCTCAAAAAAATTGCTCCTTTTTTTGGTTCAAGATGGAAACAAATTAAAGCCTAATTTTTTTAATATTCCTATCTTTAGGGGCTTTATAAATATGGAATTGCCTTGTTAACCCAGCTAAAAATAAAAAACTTTGCACTCATCGATGATTTGGAGGTCCATTTTTCAGATGGAATGACTTCGATTACCGGAGAAACAGGCGCTGGAAAATCTATTTTATTAGGTGGATTATCTTTGGTTTTAGGAAAGCGGGCTGACTTATCCAGTCTTTTTGATCCTACACGGAAATGCATCGTAGAAGCAATTTTTAAAATCAAACCCTACGCTTTACATTCCTTGTTTGAAACCCATGACTTGGATTATGATGAAGAAACCGTTTTACGACGTGAACTTTTACCTCAGGGTAAGTCTAGAGCATTTATCAATGACACGCCTGTAAATTTAAATGTCCTTGAGGATTTTAGCGTACACCTTATTGACATTCACTCACAGCACGATAGTCAGGCCTTGCTGCAAAATCAATACCAGTTCCAAGTATTGGACGCTTTAGCTGATAATCAAGATTCACTAGCAACTTATCAAGCCACCCTAAAATCCTACCAAAATACTGAAAAAGAATACCGCTATTGGAATGAAAAGCAAGCCGCATCTAAAGAAGAGTTTGATTTAAAACAGTTTTTGTTTAAGGAGCTTCAGGCGTCAAACTTGGAAGCGGGAATGGAAGAGCAGATCAAAACGCAAGTCCGCACTTTGAGTCATGTTGAATACTTACAGACTACTTTTGGAGCGGCTATTCAGCTTATGGAAGCAGAATCTTTAGGGATTGTCGATCAATTAAAAGAATTAAGACGTTACAGTCAGGGAGTAAGCGATACCTCTAATCGATATGAGAAACTGCAGGAACGCGTTCAAGGGATCGTTCTTGAAATGGAGGATATTCTAGAAGAATTTAAGCATGAATTTGAATTGTTAGAAGCCAATCCCCAAAAACTCGAAGAATTACAAGCCCAAATGGATCATTTGAATGTGCTTTACCAAAAGCATCGCGTGCAAACTGTTGAGGAGCTGATTTTCATTCAGCAGGAGTTGGAGCAAACACTTCAAGACACCTTAAACCTTGACGATAAACTGAATGCCTTAGCGCAAAAACAAAATGAACAAGCAGCAGAATTAAAGCGTCTAGCGGATCAACTTTCTAAAAGGCGGCATCAAGCTATTGCCGTTCTTGAAGAAGAACTCACAGGGCTTGTTTCCAAAATGGGAATGCAAGAGGCTCAATTTAAAATAGAACTAACTCCAAGCTCTGAATTTCTATATAATGGAACAGATGTTTTAACATTTCAATTTAGCGCAAACAAAGGCAGCGATTTTAAAGCACTAAAAAAAGTAGCTTCAGGAGGGGAATTATCGCGAATTATGCTGGCCATTAAAACAGTCTTGTCGCAGTACAAAAAATTGCCTACCCTGATATTTGACGAGATCGATACGGGAGTGTCGGGGAAAATATCGGATAGCATTGCTGAAGTTATGTCTACTATGGCCCAAAAACTTCAAGTTTTAGCGATCACCCATTTGCCTCAAGTAGCAGCGAAGGGGAATCATCACTTTCGCGTAGAAAAAATAGTAGAAGCAGAGAAAACAAGGACCCAACTCTGCGCCTTAAATCAAGAAGCGCGTGTAGCGGAAATTGCGAAGATGCTTTCCGGCAATCAGGTGACCGAAACCGCGATTGCACACGCCAAGCAATTAATGAATTAAATGTATCTTTACCCAGCAAAATTAAACGCATGGCACATCAAATTTTAGAAGGAAAAAAAGGAATTATTTTTGGCGCTTTGGACGATCAGTCCATCGCGTGGAAAACAGCAGAATCTGTGGCAGATGCGGGAGGTACTTTTGTTTTGACCAACGCCCCAGTCGCAATGCGTATGGGGACCATCAATGCCCTTGCCGAAAAAACAGGATCTCAAGTGATTGCAGCCGATGCGACAAAAATGGAAGATCTGGAAGCGCTGATCGAGCAGTCCCAGGAAATTTTAGGGGGGAAAATTGATTTTGTTCTCCACTCCATCGGAATGTCTGTCAATGTCAGAAAAGGAAAGCACTATACAGACTTGAACCACGATTGGATGACCAAAGGATGGGATGTTTCTGCGGTTTCCTTTCACAAACTGATGCAGTGTTTGTATCAAAAAGATGCTATGAACGAATGGGGAAGTATTGTAGCACTTTCTTATGTAGCTGCACAACGAACCTTTCCAAATTATAATGATATGGCGGACAACAAAGCGTATCTGGAATCAATCGCTCGAAGCTTTGGCTATTTCTTTGGAAAAGACAAAAAAGTACGAGTCAATACGATCTCTCAATCGCCCACACTAACTACCGCTGGGAAAGGAGTAGCGGGTCTAGATGGTTTCTTGAAGTACGCTGAAAAAATGTCTCCCCTTGGGAATGCTACGGCTAAAGATTGTGCGGACTACACAGTCTCTTTGTTTTCTGATTATACTAGAAAAGTTACCTTACAAAATCTTTTTAACGATGGAGGGTTTTCTAATGTAGGTGTAAGCCAAGATATCATTGATGCGATTAGTGATGAGGAATAGATTGGAATAGTTCAAGGAAATGACAAATAAGAGAGTAGGATTAGATTCCTTAATCAAAAAACTACCTTCCCAAGGGCGCTTCCGTTTTTTTTTCTTGTTTGTTTTCGTATCATT
>CAXGYE010000108.1:0-5322 GCA_964013865.1 uncultured Flavobacteriaceae bacterium | reverse complement strand
TAGTTGTGTTTCGATACTATACCCCTTTTCTGTCATTTGTTTATCATTGGATTGGGAAAAGGCTTTCCAAAAAAATTAAAAAAATAGCACTAGTGGACAATTGGATTCCCCACGAACCCAGGGGAATTGATCAAAGGTTAAATCGACTTTTTACCAAATCTATGGATGCTTTCACCTGTCTTTCACCTGGAGTAGCAGAACAAATTAAAACGGACTTTAAAGGGCAGCTTTGGGAAGGTTTTCATCCCATCAATGAAAATCTCCTTCCCCGACTGAATCAGAAAAAAGCAAAAACAAAACTGAATTGGGATACGGAAACCACTTACGTTTTATTTTTTGGTCTCATCAGAAAATACAAAGGACTGGAACTTTTAATTGAAGCGTTCAGCCAAAAACCCCTTTTCAATAAAAACGTAAAACTCTACGTGGCTGGCGAATGCTACGAAGATTCCCAAAAATACATCCAGCTGATTGATTCCTTGGGACTTACCGATAGAATCATTTTAGATTTTAACTATAAAACTAAAATTGAAATACAGGAACTATTTTCTGCAAGTGACATCGTTGCCCAAACCTATCATACCGCTACTCAAAGTGGCGTCACTCCCATTGCATACCACTATCAAAAACCCCTTTTGGTTTCCAATATCGACGGTTTGAGGGGTCCCATTCTAAAAGATCAATCAGGCGTTGTAGTTGAAAAAAATAACCTAGCAATTGCGGAAGGGATTGTTTCGCTTTTGGAAAAAAAGCAATGGGAAACCTGTGTTGAACAAATTAAAAAATCAAGTTCTCAATACCGCTGGTCTTCTTTTGTTACCCAATGGAATGCTTTTGTTTCTGAAACAAAAATTAAATCCAACTGAGCCAATAATTTTTAATTGTAACTTTCTAAAAAACTTAAATTGAAGACCTACTCGTTACTCCTCCTCTTTTTTTTATACTCGCTCACCCCCAGTGAGGCACAAATCAATTTTGAAAACTACCAACTCCCCATCACAAAAACTTCAGAAACTATAAAAATTGACGGGGTACTTGACGAAAGTACATGGGAAACGGCGGCAGTAGGAAAAGACTTTTTTATGATTACTCCCGTTGACACGGGAAAAGCAACACAGTTTTCTGAAGCTCGTGTCAGTTTTGACAATGAGTTCTTATACATCGCTATGATCTTTTTCAACAATTCCATACAAGGGGAGTATGTTGTAGAATCTTTAAAAAGAGATTTTTCTTTTGGAAAAAATGATAATTTTCTAGTCGCCATCGATCCGTTTAACAATCAAAGTACGGGTTTTGCCTTTGGTCTCAATGCCTATGGTGCGCAATGGGATGGTACCATGTATGACGGGAGAAGTGTGGACTTGAATTGGGACACCAAATGGTATTCGGAAGTTCAGTTTGATGAAGAAAAATGGGTCTGTGAAATTGCAATACCCTTTAAATCCATTCGATATGACGAAACCAGTGGGGTGTGGGGCATCAACTTTAGTCGCTTGGATCTCAAGGCTAGTGAAAAGTCAAGTTGGGCTCCTGTACCACGCCAATTTCCCTCTGTCACCCTAGCTTATGCTGGCGCCTTAGTTTGGGAAAACCCTCCACCAGAACAAGGAAATAATATATCCCTGATCCCCTATCTTTCAGACAATCTTTCTCAAGAAAATTCCAATCCAGAAAGCAACAGCTTTAAAATCGGAGGAGATCTGAAGTACAACCTGACCTCTGCACTTAATCTGGACGTTACCTTAAATCCTGATTTTTCGCAAGCCGAAGTTGACCAACAGGTAACAAATTTAGATCGGTTTGAACTCTTTTTCCCCGAACGAAGACAATTTTTTCTGGAAAATGCAGATCTGTTTTCCAATTTTGGATACAAGACCCTACGTCCCTTTTTTTCGAGAAGAATTGGACTTAATGTACCCATCATCGGAGGTATTCGACTGAGCGGAAACCTGGATGAAAACTGGCGTCTGGGCGTCATGGATATTCAAACTCAAAAAGAAGAAAACCTCGGGTTAGCAGCTGAGAATTTTGGTGTTTTTACCCTGCAAAGAAAAGTATTGGATCGCTCCAACATCAATTTGATCTTCGTAAATAAACAAAAAATAAATTCACCCGAAAACAGTCTGTCGGAAGACGCGTACAACCGAAATTTAGGTTTGGAATACAACTATTTTTCGGAGGACAACTTGTGGAATGGAAAGCTTTTATTCCTGCAGTCCTTTAGCCCTTTGGAGGTCAGTCAAGGAAGCGTTATTGCTTCTCATATTGGGTACCAATCGACCCGGTGGAATTGGAGAATTCAACAAGAATATGTAGCTGGGAATTACAGTGCCGATGTGGGTTTTATCCCGAGAAACAATTATATCAAATTGGAAACCCGTGGTGGACATTTGGTTTATACCCAAAATGAAACACCACTACTCTCTCACGGACCCAGTGTGGAAAGAACCTATTATTTTGACACCTCCTTTGAGAAAAAAGACCAGACTACCGAATTCAACTACCTGTTTAATTTTAAAAACAGAAGTCGTTTCTCTTTGGGATTTCAAAACCAATTCATTGGATTACTCTCTGATTTTGATCCGCTGCGAACTGGAATAGCAGTACTCCAAAAAGGTACCGAACATCGGTGGAATAGTATTACCCTTTCCTATGATGCAAAACCCCAAAACCGATTTACCTATTCCCTAGAGGCCTTGACAGGCGGCTATTATAATGAGGGAAAGCGCAGCGCATTTCTAGGAGAATTTAGATACCGTTTCCAGCCTTTATTAGAGCTCAGTTCTGTGGCAAACTTCAATCAAATCAATCTCCCTGCCCCTTGGAATGATAATTCCTTTTGGCTTTTGGGAATTAAAGCCAACCTAACCTTCACGAATACCCTCTTCTTTTCCAATTTATTTCAATACAACGAACAGCTGGGACTTTGGAACTTTAACTCCAGATTTCAATGGCGCTACAAACCGGCTTCGGATATTTTCTTGGTTTTTAACAGTAATGAAATCAGCGTACCCAATCTTTCCACTGGATGGAACTTGACCTTAAAAATCAATTATTGGTTAAATTTATAGCATGAACGAAAAGCGACAACACTGGGAAAAGGTATTCGTAACCAAAACTCCCGCCGAGGTGAGTTGGACCGAAAAATATCCCAAAACCTCTATGGACTGTATCCAGACGTTAACTCTAGATAAGGCACTCCCTGTTATTGATATTGGAGGCGGCGACAGTCGCTTGGTAGATGCCTTACTAGAAGATGGTTTCACCGATGTCAGTGTCCTAGACATTTCAGAAAAAGCACTTCAGAGAGCTCAGGAACGACTGGGTACTCGGTCCAAAGAAGTTAGTTGGATTGTCAGTGATGTGTTGGATTTTAAACCTGAAAAAAAATATGCGCTTTGGCACGATCGGGCTTCGTTTCATTTTTTAACCCAACGGGAAGACATACAACGCTACACCCAGCTTGTAAATCAAGTGGTTTCAAACACATTGATTGTTGGTACGTTTTCTACTTCGGGTCCTTTAAAGTGCAGTGGTTTGCCCATTACACAATACAGTTGCGCCAGTCTCTCCGATAACTTTGAAGGGGGCTTTGAAACGTTAGATTGTATCGAAGTGACTCATAGAACCCCGTTTGACACAGAACAAAATTTTGTTTTCGGTAGTTTTCAAAAAAAGAATTAAGGTGTGGGAAGCTGTTCCTCAACAGCCGCTCGGATGATATTACTCCAAACAGCATAGCCTGTTTTGTTTAAATGCAATTGGTCTCCTACAAACCACTCGGGCTTCGGTTGTCCTTTTTCATCTAAAAATTCGGGCACCGTATCGATGTAATACAGATTTGAAGTCTTTGCACAATACGCTTTTATCAATTCGTTGACCTCGTTGATTTCTGACCATTTGTTCCAGCGGCTTTGCGTGGGCGTGATTGCAATTTGCATGATGGGAATTTCAGGATGCTTAGCTCGTACTTGTTTTACAAAATATTTAAAAAGCCGAAGGACTTCTTTGGGAGTCCCGTCTTTGAGGGATCCGCTGATGTCATTGGCTACAAAACAAACCACCATTTGCAAATCGTGATTGGCCAAAATACGTTCGGTAAAAAAAATCATATCCCGAAAATGAGCTCCTCCATACCCCCTTTGAATTACAGGATAGGGTGCCATATCCTGTTCCAAAGTTTTCCACAAACGGATGCTGGAACTCCCAATAAACAAAAGGGCATTATCAGGATAAGCCACTTCAGCATCTTGCTGTTCAAAGGCCTGAATTTCGGGGTAGGCCCACATACGATCCTGTTCAGGATATTTTTTTGTAAGAGCACATGAAGAAACAAGTAAACTCAGAAAAAAAAGACTTAAAATTTTTGTAAAACTTCGCAATTGTCGGGACTGTTTATTTATTTTATTACTTTTAGAACACCCAAGATAACTATTCTTACCTAAACGACTTACTTATGAAACCTATCCTTACTCTTTTCTTGTTCTTCAGCCTCTGCTCACTTTACGGACAAGATTCTAATATTCAATTTTACACCCCGTCCAAACTCATGCAAAGCGGCCAATGGGACATCAAATGGTTCAACAACCTTTATACCGAAGTGCTGAGTGTAAACGATAAAAAAGAAACTATTCGCAATCCAAGAACCAATTTCTTTACTTCTTCGTTGGACGTATTTACGGGCTTGAGCAACGAAGCAAAATGGAATGTAGGGTTTCACCTACAATACCGTTCCAATACGATCAACGGTCTGGGAACATTGGAACCCTTTCAGTTTAAAAAGCGACAGGAACAACGATATGGTTTTACACGAATTGCTCCAGCAATAAAGATAGCCCCTTTTCAAAATTTAACTAATTTTTCTGTACAGAGTTCTTTTAGTATTCCGCTTTTTGAAGAAGAAACAAAGGATGCTGTTTTTTTAGATCAAAAGGGATACATCTGGCAAAATAAGGTCTTTTATGATTATTCCACTTCCAATGGAAGCTTTCAGGTTTTTAGCGAGCTCAATACAGAATACAATTTTGGAAAAGAAGAAGCGAGTTTTGCCAACGATTCTTTTTCGTGTCAGTCCAGGTATTTTTGCTAGTTATTTTCCCAATCAAAACATCACAATCTTAGGTTTGATCCAACATTCGAATCTTTTTGCTATTAGTAATAATTTTTCACAAAATTATACTGCTGTGGGAGGGGGAATCAAATACCAACTTTCACAAACTCTCAACATCGAAACCCTCTACACCAACTTTATCCGAGGAAACAGTACTGGCCTCGGTCAAACTTTTAATTTGGGTTTGCGAGCCGTTATCAATTAGAAAATGC
>CAXGYE010000107.1:0-5359 GCA_964013865.1 uncultured Flavobacteriaceae bacterium | reverse complement strand
CAGACGGGACGATCCGTCCATACATTGACTTTTGTTATGGTTCCAATCATCCCTTCATTGATCCACTTTTGGATTTGCAATTGATCCGGATTAGAAGCACCTTGATTTCCCATCTGAGTCACAATTTGTTTTTCACGTGCCATTTCTGTCAAGAGGCGCGCTTCGTAAATATTGTGTGTAAGGGGTTTTTGAACATAAACATGAATACCCCGTTCCATAGCATAAACTGCTGCAGGAGCGTGGTTGTGATCGGGTGAAGATATGGTTACCGCATCAATATCTTTTTCCTTGTCCAGCATGGCTTTGAAATTTTCATAGAACGTAGCCTTAGAATAGCGACGTACACTTTTTTTGGCAGTACTTGTAGGCGAAGTATCCACATCACAAAGTGCAATAACACGCTCTCTTCCATTAACAGTAGCATTGCGGAGGTCACTTTCTCCCTTACCTCCTACACCGATTCCTGCCAGAGCTAGTTGATCGCTAGGGGCGGTATAACCCACACCTCCTAACACATGCCGTGGGACGATAAAGAGGGAACTCGCTGCAACTCCTTTTTTGATAAAAGCTCTGCGTTCAATAAGTTTAGATTTCGGTTTTTTTGATGACATGAGTAAATTATTTAAATTCGAGACTCAATCTACAAAAAATAAACTGTTTTAAGTTACAAAATTTAAGGAGCTAAAAACCGCCCTTTCCAGTGATCAGAAGCCCTAAACTCAGCGCGAATGTGATTGGGACGCTTTAATCTTAGATGTTCCAAACGCTCCGCTTGAAAAACAATTTTTGTGAAATTTCCCTTAGAAAAATCATGACTAATATGATCGGGAGCATCGATGGGTGTACCTGGTGTTTGTTTACTAGCGTAGTCTTTTTTGCTGGGCTCGGGTAAGCTTTGATACTCAGTTGTATTGTTGGTTGAACTGACCATCTCAGCATCTACTACAAGCTGGATGAGGCGTGTTCCGTCATAAAATAAAAATTGAGCATTCGCAGCACGGTTCAAGTCCGCTACTTTTTTGGAACGCGTGTCTGTAAAAATTGTAAACTGCATTTGCTCGGGATCAAAATCACGTAATACGACAGTCCTTAAATGTGACCCACCTTCGGGTGAAGAAGTGGCTAGTGTAAAAAAACGAAAGGGATGCTTTTTGTGTTTCAGGGCTGAAAACAGTTGTTTTTTACAATCCTCTAAAATATTCTGTAGCATTATTTTTGATTTTGTTTGAGCCAGTTTTCTGTTCTTAAAATAGCATTTTGTTGGATGTCTTTCCAAAAAAGATTTACGTCCGCAAAATGATAATTTTTGATGAAGGACAAAAGAAACCGCTTTTTAATTTGAGGCAATGTGGACCAAAGCATCCCATCGGTTTTAACCACGGAAAGGCTTTTGGGGTAAATCTTTTTATCCGAAGCCAAAACCCCTAAATGTAATTCTTTGGGACCTGAGTTATTTCGGTCCCAGGTTATGGGATTGGTTACCACCCCTCCTTTATACCATTGTTCGTAGCGTTTTGGAAGATGATTTATTTTATAAGTATTCCAACTGACAAATCCTCCAAACTGCTCAGGTTTCTCAAGTAGTGGGAGGGCTTTAAATTCGTTTTCAGTAATTCGTGCTCCTATCAAATAAGCAGCAATGAGTTGCTTTTGAAGGGGTTTGCCATCAATAAACTCTTTTATAAGTCGCTTGGCGTGAATTGTACCCTGACTGTGAGAAGCGAGAATGATAGGCTTGGATCGATTGTAGTTTTTTAAGTAATATTCAAATGCATTTTTTACATCTTGATAGGCTACTACACCTGCTTGTTTTCCCTGTTGTGCATAGGGCTCTACGAAAATTCGATAATGTGCCTGACGGTAAAAGGGAACGTAAAGATTTGCAGCTGCTACCCACGCAGAAGCCTGATAGGCAACTGACTTTTCAAGAACCTCTGTTCGAATGGAAGTTTCACGAATATCCGCATTCCACCTAGAATCTTTTTTGTCTACAAATAAGGTGGGATAGATAAAAAAAACATCGGCCTTTTTGAGTTCAGGCTTCCCGGCAACTTCCTCCAAGGAGGCATCCCATTTTTGAGGAAGCACTGCCCAGTTTTCCTCCTGAGCGTAATCTAGTTTGGGAGGTACTTGTGCACTTAGAAATTCCATGCTTCGATAGGTACTTTTGCACGAAAAAGATAGCATTCCCAAAAGGAATAAAAACTTTATTTTCAATTTCATGTTTTAGACAAAGATACTGAATGTATTTACTTGACAAATAAGTTCAATACGATTGAGGAATTCTTGATTTGATTTAAAAATAATTACTTTTACCCAAGAACCCGAACAAACTAAAAATAAAAAGATGAAAAAGAACACGTATCTAATTGCAGTACTTCTGTTAAGTCTGACCCTAGCATGCCAAAACACAACAAAAAAAGGAGCGCAAGAAAAAAAGGTAGAAGTTAAAGTTGAAAAAACAAACGAAGGATCTAAAGCAGAAATCACCACAACTAAATGGGTGGATGGTGAAGCTGTAGAAGAAGTCCAAGTTATAGAAGGTACTCATGAAGAAGTAATGAAGAAAGTAGCGTCTTTGACTTCGGAATCTGAAGGAAATGGAAATGTAGTCCGCAAAACGAAAAAAAAATTACAATTTAATCTCAACCCTAAAAGTGATACCCAAACGGTAGGGGAAGTCCTCTTTACGGAAGAAGAGGGTAAGGTTACACTTGACGCGACGATTTCTGGTCTTACCGAAGGAACCCATGCCATACATATTCATGAAAAAGCAGACTGTTCTTCCCCTGATGGAAAATCTACTGGAGGCCACTGGAATCCAACTTTTCAGCCCCATGGAGCTTGGGGATCTTCCGAGGGATATCACAGAGGAGATATTGGAAATTTTGAAGCGGACAAGGAAGGAAACGGAAAAGTCACTTTTTCAACCGACCAATGGTGTTTGGGATGTGATGATGAGACCAAAAATGTTTTAGGAAAGGCAATTATCGTTCACCAAGGGACGGATGATCTGACATCACAACCTTCTGGAGCCGCCGGAGCACGAATTAGTTGTGCAGGAATTATCCAATAATAACTAAAAATCCCACTGTCGCGTGAGATCAAGTTCTTTTTGAGCTTTTAATTCTTCTTTGGGAATGACTTTGAGAAAGGAAGGATGCTGTTCGATAGCATACTCTATTTTTTCCATAATACTATCTATGGATTCCTTTTCATAATCTATTTCCAAAGGCTCTTTGATAATCATAGATTGTAGAATACCTCTCTTTTTAATCATCAACCCTTTTTTGTCAAAAGAACGCCGAAAACCGTCTATCACTATGGGAATAACCACAGGTTTGTAGTGTTTGATAATATGTGCCGTCCCTTTTCTTACAGGTTTAAAGGGCTTTGTAGTCCCTTGAGGAAACGTGATGACCCAGCCGTCATCAAGTGCTTTTCCAATATTAGAAATATCACTCATTTTTACTTGTCTTTGAATTTCCTGACCGTTTTCACGCCAAGTACGTTCTATGGATACTGAGCCTGCATAGGCAAGGATACGAGGTAAAAGTCCTGCCTTCATAGTCTCCTTTGCAGCAACATAATAAATATTCAACTTGGGATTCCATAGGTATCCTACATTCTTAATACTATCTATTCTTCCACTAAGACTGGCGTTAAAAACATGAAACATGGCGACCACATCCGCAAAATAGGTTTGATGATTGGAAATAAAAAGAACATTTTTATCGGAAAGTTCTTTAATGATTTCAGAACCCTCTATTTTAAGTTCATTAAATCCTCTATAGCGTCGATGCGTCATAAAACCCATATATCGAATTAACCATTTTTTTAAAATCAAATAATGACCAAAAGGGTTTTTCTTAAACATCAGCATATTGCATTAGATGGATTTAAAGATAGAATTAATTCGAACCTAGCGACGCTAAAAAAACTTTAAATTCTGTTAAAATCATTGCTGTGGCTCCCCAAATAATATGGCCTTGATAAAAATAGCAAGGTACGGGGCTTCCTTGGAGAGGTCCCTCGGCCAATTTTCTTTGTTCTATTTCTAACTCCATAAGTTTAAACAAAGGAAGTTCAATATGTGATGCGACTTCTCTGGCGTCAGGAAAAAAATCAGGATCTTGAGGATTATACGTGATAAAAGGACTTACCAAAAAATTACTGGGTGGAATATACAAAGGGGTCAATGGAATTAACTTCGGAACGGCCTCCAAGGAAATCCCTAACTCTTCTCTACATTCCCTAAGTGCTGTTTCTTCCAATGAGGCATCTGACAATTCTGATTTACCCCCAGGAAAGCTTATTTGTCCAGAATGGACACCTTGGTAATCTGATCTCTTGATCAGGGAAAGATACATTTGCTCTCCTTTGGGATAGCAAAAGAGTAAAACAGCTGCTCTTTTTGCGTTTTTAGTATAGACCGACGCTGGAGGCATCTCGTTTCTTCGGTGGAGAGGGGCGGCCAACAATTGTGCGCTTATCCCTGGTAATGAGAAATCGTTTACTTTTGAAAAGGAATCAATAAAAGTTTTATAATTCATGAACCGTACAAAATTACTCATATTCTCTGTAGTCTCCCTCCTCCTTTTCAATGGATGTGGTTCAGAAAATGGAAAGAAGAAAGCCCTGTCTGACAAAGAAAAAAACACTGAGAATACAATTCAATCCTCAGGTACTAAAGACACTCCCGTTGAAAAGAACAACGAAATAAAAAAAGAAGAGATCATAGAAGAAGCCATTCTACTGAACGATCAAAACGCAATTCCTTTTTTCTTTGACTACCAAAAACAAAATCTTGAAGACAAGGTGCGAATTACGACTCGATTTGGAAATATAGACCTCCAGTTATTTAAAAACACACCCTACCACAGAGCAAATTTCATCTATTTGACCAAAAAAGGATATTTCAATGGAACTACTTTTCACCGCGTGGTTCCCGGATTTATTATTCAAGGAGGAAACTCAGATCGCATGGAAACCACTAAAAAAAGAGCTGAAATTGGTAAATATCTACTCCCTCCCGATACACGCAAAGGATACAAACATCACAGAGGGGTCATTTCAATGCCAAGTAGTGAAATTGAAAACCCGCATAAGTTGGCATCTCCTTATGAATTTTTCATCGTACAGCAAGCCCCAGGAGCCTATCATCTTGACGGATCCTATACGGTCTTTGGTAAAGTCATAGCGGGGATGGAAGTTGTTGATGAAATCAATAAACAACGAATCGATAACCGAGAAGCCCCATTGACAAATGTGATTATGGAAGTTTCTATTTTGCAATAATTTTTCTTTATGTTGTTGTTGTTTTCTAAAAGAAAAATCTTCATTAATTTAACGTAATATA
>CAXGYE010000106.1:0-5360 GCA_964013865.1 uncultured Flavobacteriaceae bacterium | reverse complement strand
TTCTACTAATGCAGTCGTATCCATAAAAATTTATTTAAATGCATTTATCACAAATATAGAAAATAAAAAACCTATTATTCAATTCTGTTTTATTGTTACTTTCTAAGACTCTTATCTAATGAGTTATCAAATCAATAGTTTTTGCTTCCATTAGAAATAAACGGCTTTGACAGCTCATTTTTATTTTACTTCTGACCTCTTAGTGGATAGCTCTAAACACTATTTTAACATTATCTTATCATATTTTCATGTAACATTTTTAAAAGTGTACGGTCTATACTATAGATTGGTTTATTGTTAGCCTGCTCGCGAAATCATTCATTCTGATAATTATTTGATTTTGTTTACTTTTAAGTTCTTTGATGCGAGCAGGTTTTTTTCCAAATACTTTGACTTCCTCTTTTCAAGTTCAGCTATAAATTTCTAAATTGAAAAAAAAATCAACATGACAAAAGTTGGAACCACCGATCAGCTTTCTATCTTAATTATTATAATTTTTTATTTTTCCACCATAATTGTTGGATATTATTTTTTTGATCGTACTTCGTCTTTTCGGGAAACAAAAAACAATAATGTAAAAAAGTTGATTCATCTTGTGTTGATCCAATTTAAGGAAGATACTACAGCTGCAGACTTTCAGAAAATTGCAGATGGTGCTTATAGCTTACAAGCCATTCCTGGTGTAGAAGCACTGAATTTCAGTAAAAATGTTTCTCCAGAAAGATTATCACAAGGATATGGCCATAGTTTGAGTATGGAATTTTCTAGTGCAAAAGATCGAGATAGTATTTACCTTCCCCATCCGATTCATCAGAAGTTTGTGGAACTCTTTGTGCCCCATACGGAAACCGTTTTGGTTTATGACTATTGGGAATAATTAGCCTCCAATAAGTTTTTGGATTTTCTCTTGTTCCTCTTTGGCAAGTTCGGCATCCACAAGGATTCTTCCACTGTGCTCATCCATAATAATTTTGTTTCGAGAAGCGATTTCAAGTTGTACTTGTGGAGGGATTGAAAAATACGAACCTCCAGAGGCCCCACGTTCTACAGGAACAATAGCAAGCCCGTTTTTAACGTTTCCACGGATTCTTTTGTAAGCAGTTATCAAGCGCTCTTCTATGACCTTTTCAAATTCTGAAGATTTTTTTTGAAGCAAGTCTTCTTCCTTATGTGTTTCTTTAAGAATAGCATCCAGTTCTGCTTTTTTGGAATTGAGATGAACGTTACGCTCCTCGATTTTTTCGCTCACCAAGGCCAAACGCTCTTGCTTCTGTTCGATGTCTTGTTTGAACTCTTTAATTTTCTTTTCAGCTAATTGAGATTCCAAGTCTTGGTATTCTTGTTCTTTGACTATAGAGTTGTATTCTCTATTGTTGCGGACATTTTTGAGTTTATCTTCGTACTTCTTTAAAAGTTCTTTTGCATTTTCAATGATCTGTTTTTGATCAGAAATTCCTTTTTCACTTTCATCAATATCTGTTTTAATTTTTTCTGAACGGCTGTTTAAACCCGCAATTTCGTTTTCTAAGTCTTCTACTTCTAGAGGCAGTTCTCCTCTTAAACTTACGATTTCATCGATTCTTGAATCGATCAGTTGAAGGTCATAAAGTGCTCTTAGTTTACTCTCGACAGTTGCTTCAGTTTTTTTGGCCATAGTTAAAAATAGTTAACAGGATTTGTTTTGGTACGTGATAAAACGAATGCAAAATTAGGCAATTTTTCGGTAAGATAATCAAATATCAAATTTTTGGTGTACTGTTCACTTTCATAATGCCCTACATCGATGAGAACGAGCTGTTTTTCTCCCTGATAAAATTGGTGGTATTTTAGGTCTGCTGTGATAAAGGCATCCGCGTTTTGGCGCTTTGCATCTTCAATAGCAAAGCTACCTGAACCTCCCAATACAGCCACCTTTTTAATTAGTTTCCCCGAATCAGGACTGTAGCGTATAAGTTCTGTATTTAATTGTTTTTTTACAAATTGTAAAAAGGAAGCAAGATCCATTTCATTCTCTAAATTCCCAATTCGTCCCATACCTACTTCAGCGTAGGCATTGATCAGATGATAAATTTCATAAGCCACAGTCTCGTAAGGATGTGCCTGTTGTAGTGCTTTTTGGATTGGATGAAGCAGATGCGATTCAAAAACCACATTGATCTGAATTTCTTCCACTAAAGTTTTTTTAAGCTTTTTACCCAAATGAGGGGTACTTTCTTTGTTTCCAGTAAAGTGTCCTGTTCCTTCTAATAAAAAACTACACTCACTGTAGTTTTCTAGATTACCTGCACCTACACCGTGTAAGGCCATTAGAACGCTTTCTGTATGGCTTTTTGGGACATAGGTCACTAGCTTTTTAAGGGTATGCTTTTTAGGAATTAAGACTTGGGTGTTTTTCAGTCCTAGCTGCTCACAAAGTATGTGGTTCACTCCTTGCGGATGATTGTCCAAACGAGTATGAAGGGCAATAATTGCAAGATCATTTTTTATGGCTTGTTGAACTACCCGTTCCACATAGTTTGCTCCTGTAATTTTTTTTAAGCCAGAAAAGAGTATGGGATGAAAACTCAAGATCACATTGCATTTTTCAGCGAGTGCTTCTTCCACCACAGCCTCAGTACAGTCTAGACTGATCAAGACACCGTTACACTTAGTTTTTGGGTCTCCCACCAAAAGGCCTACGTTATCAAAGTCTTCTGAATAAGCATTTGGCGCCCACTGATCTAGGGTATTGAGAAGTTCTAGGATGGTCATAATCTATAGAATAAAAACAAATATAATATTTATCTTCATCGGCATGAAAATGTGGTCGATCTTGTTGTTTCCCTTTGCTTGGATTTACGGTGTTCTTACTAACCTAAGAAACCGTTTTTTTGATTGGGGTTGGATTTCTTCTATCCCAATAGCACAGCCCAGTATTGGTGTGGGAAATCTAAGTGTTGGAGGCACGGGAAAGTCCGTTGTTGTGGATTACCTCATTTCATACCTGAGGGGTGATTTTATTCCAGTAGTTATAAGTAGAGGTTATAAAAGGAACACCCGAGGGGTGGTAGTTGCCTCAAAAGATAGTACTGCTCGGACTCTTGGCGATGAACCCTATCAATTGTATAGGAAACACGCAGTTGCAGTAGTGGTTGCGGAAAAAAGAATCGAAGCCCTAGAAGTGTTAGATCAAGTCAAACCCCATCCAGAGGTCCTCCTTTTTGATGATGTATTGCAGCACCGATACGTACAGCCGGGGCTTATGCTTTTAACTACGACTTATTCAAATCCGTATTATTCAGATCATTTGATTCCTTGGGGACGACTCAGAGAAGCAAAATCGGGAGCAAAACGAGCCTCAATTATTTTAGTAACCAAATGTCCCAAAAATTTGAGTATTACAGCACGTCAAAAAATTAATAAAAAAATAAATCCTTTACCGAACCAAAGAGTTTTCTTTACCTCCATAGCTTATCATAAGAAACTCTTAAATCGCGAAACAGAAAAAACACTTGCTTCCCTTTCATCTTCTTTTTTGCTCATCACAGGTATAGCAAACCCAGAACCGTTAGTAGACTTTTTAAAAGAGGAAGGGAAGATTTTTGAGCACTTTAACTATCCCAATCATCACGAGTTTAAACCTGAGGAAATTAAAGAGATAAAAAAACAAAAACAAGCCCAAACCATCATAACTACAGAAAAAGATTTTGGACGTTTGGAGACTTATTTTGGCTCTAAAGAACTATTTTATCTACCTATCACAATGGGGTTTTTAGAAAAAAAAGAGGCAATAGAATTTGAAGCTCTTATAACAAATTCAATTAAAAATTAAGCAATATGCTTGTGCGCTTTGTAGGAGGAACGCACAAGGGGTCCGCTTTCTACATGTCGAAAACCAAGGTCGAGCGCATAGTTTTCATACATTTTAAATTGGTCTGGTGTGACAAAGGATTGTACAGGGAGATGTTTTTTACTTGGCTGTAGGTATTGTCCAATTGTAACTACATCTACTTTTGCGGCCCTGAGGTCGTTTAATGTTTCCAGCACTTCTTCTTCACGTTCGCCAAGACCGAGCATGATCCCAGATTTAGTTCTGTTGATGCCTTGATCCTTTAAATAACGCAGGACTTCCAAACTGGTTTTGTATTTGGCTTGAACGCGAACTTTTCGGGTCAAGCGGCTTACCGTTTCCACATTGTGAGAAACCACTTCAGGGGCTACCTCCACAATTCGATCTAAATTGCGAGTATTTCCTTGAAAATCTGGGATTAAAGTTTCTAATGTGGTGTTGGGATTGATTCTGCGGATGGCATTGACCGTTTCTGCCCAAATGATTGAGCCCATGTCTTTTAAATCATCGCGGTCTACCGAGGTGATCACAGCATGCTTTATTTTCATGATCTTGATGGAATTGGCCACTTTTTCAGGCTCTGCCCAATCCACAGCAGAGGGACGTCCAGTCTGAACGCCACAAAAGGCACACGAACGGGTACAAATATTTCCTAAAATCATAAAGGTGGCTGTTCCTTCTGCCCAACATTCACCCATGTTGGGACAGCTGCCTGAGGTACATATGGTATTGAGCTTATAATTTTCTACTAGTCCCCGTAGTTCAGTATATTTTTTACCTGTGGGTAATTTCACACGAATCCAGTCAGGCTTTTTTTTGAGCGGAATTGTTTTTTCTTGTACCTCCATCATCATTCTTTTTTTACAAAGATAATCGAATACTTACAGACTTAAAAGATAAAAAAGTGTAAACCCAGTTAAAACGAATAATCCGACTATACTGAGAAGCCGAAGTCCCTTTTTTGGCCGATGTTCTACAGGCATTTGTTTGCTCAAGACCAATCGGTAGTTTAAAAATGAATACAAGGGAGCCGTAATAAAAGAGAGCACCGTAGCGATTTGTACTAACTGCCCCATTTCAGATAAAAGAAAAAGAAAAATACAACTCGTTCCAAAACCTAAGATAATAAGCCAAGGGATGTAGAATGACTTTTCTTTTTTAAAAAGCAGTTGTATGGTTTTGGACATGGCTCGTGGGGATGCGTCTAGTGTTGTGATGGTGGTACTGAGCATAGTCGAAAAGGCAGCTACAGCAATCAACCCATAAGCTGCTTCTCCCAAATTCGAGGTATAAAGTTGTATGAGTTGCCCTGCAAAAACGCCTCCCTGATTTGAAAATTCAATACCTGTTCCAAACATGACTAAAGCACCCAAACCTACAAAACAAATAGCAAGAAAAGTTGTGCCAATATAGCCCACATTAAAATCAAACAGGCTATCTGCTAGTGTAGTTTTCTTAGATTGAGTTTTATTTTTTTCAAGAGTCCAAATGGAGTGCCAAATAGAGATGTCTAGGGGTGCAGGCATCCATC
>CAXGYE010000105.1:0-5371 GCA_964013865.1 uncultured Flavobacteriaceae bacterium | reverse complement strand
TTTGGAAGAAGCCGGCTTTGAAGTAAAGACGGGACTTTCAGGAATTCCCACTTCTTGGATGGCGACATGGTCTTCAGGAGAAGGTCCTGTGATAGCCTTGGGTAGTGATGTGGATTGTATCCCCAAAGCCTCTCAATATCCGGGAGTTGCCTACCATAAGCCGATGGTAGAGGGAGCTCCAGGACATGGGGAAGGCCATAATTCGGGAGTTCCAGTGATCATTACGGCAGCACTAACCCTGCAAGAGCAAATGAAAAAAAATAAGTTAGGTGGAACCTTAGTTATTTGGCCTGGGATTGCAGAAGAACAGTTGGGATCTAAGGCGTGGTATGTACGTGATGGTTATTTTGATAAAATTGACATGTGTATTTTCACTCATGTGAGTAGCAACCTTTCTGTATCTTATGGACAAGCCACAGGGACAGGATTGATTTCCGTTGAATATACTTTTAATGGAGAATCCGCTCATTCTGCGGGTGCACCTTGGAGGGGCCGAAGTGCATTGGACGCAGCAGAACTGATGAACGTGGCTTGGAATTACAAAAGAGAGCATTTGCATCCATTAAAGCGGTCTCATAGCATTTTTACCGATGCCGGAGATCAACCCAACGTAGTACCCTCCAAAGCTTCCATCTGGTATTACCTTAGGGACATTACTTATGAAGGAATTATGGAAATGTACGACGACGCAAACCACATAGCTGAAGGTGCTGCACTGATGACCAAGACGAAAGTAAGTTCTCGTGTTTTGGGGAGTGCTTGGCCTAGACATTTTAATAAAGTCATTGCAGAGAAGATGTATGAGAATATCCAAAGCATAGGACTTCCTAAATGGTCAGAGGAAGATCAACAACTTGCTAAAGCAGTACAGCAAGAGGTTAGTTCAAATAATTTAGAAGGGTTAGCTGTCCAATTGTCCGAGCTGGGAAAACCACGAAAGAATCCTGTGAGTGGAGGGTCTGATGATATCGGAGATATTTCCTGGACTATTCCTACCGTAACCCTGCGATTTCCGTCTAATATTCCAGGCTTACAAGGGCACCACTGGTCCAATGCCATTGCTATGGCAACTCCTATAGCCCACAAAGGTGCTACAGCTGGAGCTAAAGCGGTTGCGACTACAGTCATTGATTTTTTGACTCAACCTCAACTTCTTTCTGACGCAAAAGTGTATTTTGAAAATATCCAAAGTAAAGAAACCCAATACCGTCCCATGATTTCAGAAAAAGATCCCCCACCGATCTATTTAAACAAAGATATTATGAAGCAATACCGCTCTGAATTGGAACAATTTTATTTTGATGAAACGAAATACGACACCTACTTAGAGCAACTTAACATTCAATATCCAACCTTAAAATAAAAATTGATGAAGCGTTTTTTGGGTCTCTTTTTAGTGTTTTTTACTACTTTGGTTGTTGCCCAAAAAAGCGTTTCTAAGTCGGACTCTCTAGAAATTACAAAAACATTGTTTAAGCAACAAGAAGATTGGAACCGTGGGGATATTGACGCTTTTATGGAAGGATACATCAAAACGGATCAGTTGGTTTTTTCGGGGGCCTCTGGTCCTATTTATGGCTGGGAAGCCACTCGCGATCGTTATAAAAAAAGCTATTCCAATCGGGTACTTATGGGGGAGTTGAAGTTTGACATATTGAGTATGATGCAGTTGAGCCCCAAAGTGGTGCAACTCCAAGGGGCTTTTTATTTGACCCGAGAAATTATGGACAGCAGTGGATACTTTACATTAACCTGGTTAAAACAAGACGGAAGTTGGTTGGTTATTACAGATCATACTTCTTCATCTAAGTAAGACTATGCAAAAAAGGATTGGTTTTCTATTAGGACCCTTAGGGTTTTTTCTTTTACTTTTTATCGGTCCTTTTGAAGGACTATCTCAGGAAGGGCAAGCCGTTTTGGCGACAACTTTTTGGGTCGCGATCTGGTGGATTACCGAAGCGGTTCCCATTGCGGCGACAGCACTCTTACCCATTGTGCTTTTTCCACTCTCTGGGGGAATGGAACTTTCCACAACTACAGCAGCCTTTGGGCACCGGTTTGTTTTTTTGTATTTGGGAGGATTCCTAATTGCGATTGGAATCGAAAAATGGAATTTGCACAAACGCATCGCCATTAATATCATTTCTTTCATCGGCTCCGATGTTCGATACGTTATTTTGGGCTTTATGGTAGCTACCGCTTTTTTGTCGATGTGGATTTCAAACACGGCCACTTCGGTGATGATGCTACCCATTGGGATTGCCATTATTAAAGAACTCAAAGACAACCCTGCTACGGTACAAGACGAAAACAAAATTTTTGGAAAAGCACTCATGTTGGGAATTGCCTACAGCGCTTCCATTGGTGGAGTGGCTACCCTCATCGGAACCCCACCCAATTTGGTTTTGGCAGGTGTGATTTCAGAAACCTATGGATATGAGATTACCTTTTTGGAGTGGTTTCTTTTTGGCTTTCCTATTTCAATTACCTTATTGACTTTCTGCTGGGCGTATCTGACCCGTTTCGCTTACACCTTTAAACAAACCGAATTTCCGGGGGGGAAAGCAGAGATTACACGATTAAAAAAAGAGCTGGGTCCCATTTCTTATGAGGAGAAACGTGTCGCTATTGTTTTTGCTTTGGCAGGATTTTGTTGGATCAGTCGGTCGTATCTCTTACAGGGATTTCTTCCTGCATTGGACGATACGATTATCGCAATTGCTTTTGGTTTACTCTTGTTTGTATTGCCTTCAAAAAACAAAAAGAAAGCATTGTTAAACTGGAAAGACACTACCCAACTACCTTGGGGAATCATCCTCCTTTTTGGAGGAGGGATGGCCTTGGCAAAAGCTTTTGAAACCAGTGGGTTGGCGATTTGGTTGGGGGAGTTGATGACGGCCTTTGGAGGATTGCCTTTGTTTGTGTTGATTCTCCTCTTGGTCACGGCAGTAAATTTTTTAACAGAAATCACCTCAAACCTAGCGACCACAGCCATGTTGTTACCCGTCTTGGCACCCTTGGCTTTAGAAGTAGGGGTTCATCCTTTTGGACTGATGGTAGGTGCGGCAGTAGCCGCTTCTTGTGCCTACATGCTTCCAGTGGCAACACCCCCAAATGCTGTAGTTTTTGGTTCAGGATATTTAAAAATTCCCGATATGGTTTCCCGAGGTATCGCAATGAATTTATTTTCCATACTGCTGATTACTCTACTGGTATATTTTCTACTCCCTGTTCTTTGGGAGATTGATTTGTCTGCTTTTCCTAAAAATCTTTCTCCATAAAACAACTGTCGTTGATTTCGATAAAAAAACTTCATTTTAAGGAACAAAATCAAAATACAGATCGGGGAAGGGTTCTTGGATCAAGGTAAAATGCCACCATTCTTTTTCATAAGGTTTAAATCCATTTTGGAGCAGCACCTCTCGAAGGAGCTTTCGATTTTCTTTTTGTATTTGAGATAAAGGTTTAAAATCATAATGTGAGCGTACTCCAAAATAATCCCAGTTTCCGCCCATGTCAAGTGCCTCTCCTTTTTTTTCTCCGTCTAAATAAACTATAGTAAGATCTACTGTACTCCCTCGACTATGACCGCTTTTCATCGCGATATAACCCATTTCAAACAGACGGTCTTTGGGAAGTTGGGGGTAGTAGTTGGCTTTGGTCAGGGTGTCTTCAGGGCGTTGTGACCATTCGAAAAAATCATCTACAGCACGCTGAGGGCGGTAAGCATCAAAGATTTTTAGCCCTAGCCCTTCGGCTTTTAATTTTGATTGTGCCTTTTTCAATGCTTGAGCCAAGGCGGCAGTACCAATAACTTTTTGCTTTGGGTGATATCCGTTTACAATACGTCCTGTAAAATTATCAGTTGTGGCGTAACGAAGAGAAACTTCTAAGTCGGGGATTTGCTCTTTTAAAAAAATAAAGCCTTCGGGAAGTGTTTGTCCAATCAATCCCCAGGAAAATAAGCCAGTAAGAATAAAGCATCTAATTCTGAATTGCATAGTCCAATAGTTTGGGTCGGATGTTCAGCTGATACAAACCTCTTTGGGTACGAGAAGGATAAACGCGGTTGGTCAAGAGAATGACAAAACAATCGTTGGTAGGGTCCACCCAAACCATGGTTCCCGTATAGCCGGTATGACCAAAAGTTTCAGGGCTCACCAAAGAGGAGGGATAGCGGTCTTCTCCTGGTTCTAAAGTAGGTTTGTCAAACCCCAAACCTCTGTAGTTCTCTCCTTCCGGATAGGTGCGTTGACTGAAAAGAGCAATGGTTTCAGGCTTTAAATACTGTATGCCTTTGTAGCTTCCCCCTTGAAGTAACATATGTAATAAAGGAGCTAAAGAAGTAGTATTGGCAAAAAGGCCTGCATTTCCCGAAACGCCCCCCATCAAAGAAGCGGCTTCGTCGTGAACCCATCCGTGAACCAGTTGTTTTCTGAAGAGGCTGTCGCGCTCTGTAGGTACAATCTCGGATTTTGGAAATTTTTCTGTCGGTAAAAAAGCGATACGCTCCAATTTCATAGGTTTAAAAAAGTGTGTATTTAAAAATTCCGAAAAACTAAGACCACTAAGCGTGGGAACCAATTGGGGTACAAAAAAATAAAACATCCCAGAATAAACCAGCTCTCCCAAAGGAGTAAGTTCTGTTTTTTTGATACGGCGAAAGATCTTTTTTTGATAGCGTTTGTGTACAAACAAGGAGTCGCTTACCGGATGGGGGAATCGTTTGCTTTTGCTGTGTGAAAGGGTATTCCATTTATAATTTCCTTTTTTGTTGTACACCAAATTTTGATGTGTGATATAGGGCTTCCAGCCTGCACTATGACTTAAAATCTGTTTGAGGTTATGGGCTTTTTTATTGCTTCTTTTTAATATGGGAATCCATTGGGATACTGGAGTTTCTAGGTCAAGATTATAAAGTTCATAGAGCTTCATCAAGGCAAGGGTACTTCCCAATACTTTTGTTACCGATGCCAAGTCGTAAAGGTGGTTTTTGGACACAGGCGTGATGGAGTCATAAGTGTGATAACCGTAGGCCTGATGAAGTCGAAGCGTATCTTTTTTGAAAATCAAAACTTGTGCCCCGGGAAACGCGCTGTTTTGAATTCCATAATTGATCAACGCCTCAACTTGAGAAGTCAAGCTTGTGGTTTTTGTTTCTAAGGTTTGAGAGAATACTTTGACACAGGAAAAGCCTGCGAGCCCGAAAAGTAAAAAAAATAGCGATCTCAATGTTATCCGTTTATTGAAGCAATATAATAATAAAGATTTCGTTTTAATTCAATAAATCAAATCTGTATTTAATTGAATTGTAAAAATTTAAAAAGCATAAATTTCTTGTATTTAAAATACGCGCTGTCTTTTAGCTACT
>CAXGYE010000104.1:0-5392 GCA_964013865.1 uncultured Flavobacteriaceae bacterium | reverse complement strand
GGTATGGGGTCTGTCGAAGCAATGAAGATGGGAAGTAAGGATCGTTATTTCCAAGATGTGGAAGATGACATAAAAAAACTTGTACCCGAGGGTATCGTGGGAAGGGTTCCATTTAAAGGAGATTTAAATGAAAGTATTCATCAATTTGTAGGAGGTTTACGCGCAGGAATGGGATATTGTGGTGCCAAAAATATTGAGGACCTAAAAAACAAAGGGCAATTTATTACGATTACGTCAGCGGGAATGCGTGAGAGTCATCCGCATAACATTAGTGTGACCAAAGAAGCTCCAAATTACAGCCCAAGTTAATTTTTAGGAAGCCACTACTTTAAAGGTGTTCACCTCTCCTTGTGAGATCACACGTATAATGTACATGTTTCCTTGTTCTAAGGGATAAAGAAACTGAAAGGAAGAGAGCCCTTGGGTTTGGGTTTCGGTAATTTTATTACCAATAATCGAATAAATTTCAATCTTACCTGGTCCCTCAAAACCTTTTAAGTAGAGTACCCCATCATTGAAAAATACATTTTTTTCAACTTGCGTTGCTTTTTTGATTATCGTAATTTTGGAAAATGAAATAGTTGATGCCTCAAGGGCAGCAATATTAAATACTAAAACAAAAAGAAGTAGTTTTTTAGTCAACAGCTTCAAATTTTCTGCAAATTATGAATAATTTAAGAGTTATTAAAATATTTTCAACAATTTAACGTGCACAGAATCAGTTTTTTACATAATTTATCAAAAAAAATAAATCAAATTGTTAACAAATGGGCAATAAAATCTGATAACTTCGTTAACCTTAATTATCGTTTTCTTTTGTTTTGTTTGGTTTTGCTGTCATTGATAACTGCATGTAGGCAATGGAGGCCAGAAAATCAGGAGGTTATAGCGCGGGTAGGAAACGCTTACCTCTATCGCGATGATCTGATGGTAGAGTTAAGCTCTTTCGAGACTGAATCCGATAGCATTTTAAAATCTAGAGCATACATTGACTCTTGGGCACGAGATCAAATTTTAATTCAACAAGCTCAACTGTATTTGCCATCGACGGAAATTGAAAAGCTGGAAGAAATTATTGCAGCTTATAAAACAGAACTTTTTGCGAACACTTATCGTAAATCTTTGGCCAATAAAAGCATCGATACCTTGGTAGCCAGTGAAGAGATAGATTCTTTTTTAGAAAACAACAAGCAAGTTTTTAAGTTGAAAGCTCCCCTTTACCAAGTTCGGTATATCCATTTACCCCCTGAAAACGTCGACCAAAACGAAATTCAAAGAAGCTTTCAGCGTTTTAACTTCGCTGATCGAATTTTCTTGGACTCCTTGTCCTTCCAGTACCACAGCTATATTCTTTCAGATACTTTATGGATCAACAGGAGTAATTTAACCTCTAGGATCCAATTTTTAAATCAGCAGAATTATACTAAATACATAAAAAAATCACAATTCTTTAAAATTGAAGACACATTGGGGGTATATTTGTTTTTCGTTAAAGACTACCTCGAAATAGGGGAGCTTGCTCCTAGAGAAGTTGTGGAACCCACGATAAAAAATATGATATTAAATCAGCGAAAATTAAATTTTACAAAACAATTTGAAAAAGAGATTTTACAAGATGCAATGCAATCCAAGACTTTTGAAATTTATTAGTTTTATTTTACTCCTTAGTTTCTCTATCCCCACCAGTTGGGCTCAGGATACACTGTTAGCTAGCAGGATTAAGGTAGATGGAGTTTCTGCTGTAGTTGGGGACTATGTGATACTAGAGTCCGATATCGACAAAACTTTGATTGAAATGAAATCTCAGGGTATTTCTACCCAGGGCATTTCTAGATGCCAACTACTAGGAAAATTAATGGAAGATAAACTTTATGCCCACCACGCAGTACAGGACAGCTTGGAAATTAGTGTGGAAGAAATTTACAGCACAGTAGATCAAATTATTGACAATTTTACGCAGCAATTGGGATCGATAGAAGAGGTTTTGGAATTTTATAACAAAGAAGACGAATCTAGTTTTCGTCAAGAAATATATGAAATAAATAGAGTTCAAAAATTGTCTTCTATGATGCAAGCGAAGATTGTTGAAAATGTAGAGGTCACACCAGAAGAAGTGCGTTTGTTTTTTGAATCCATTCCAAAAAATGAACTACCTACTTTTGGTACCGAGTTGGAAATATCCCAAATTGTGATTGAACCTGAGGTGAGCGAAGCAGAGCGTAATCGGATTGTAAATCAGTTGAATACCTTTCGAGAAGATATTTTAGAGCGGGGGTCCAGCTTTGCATCAAAAGCAATTTTGTATTCCCAAGATCCTGGTTCCAGATCCACGGGGGGGAAGTATACCTTGCATAGAAAACGTCCTAGGATGGTCAAAGAGTTTCGCGATGAGGCTTTTAGTCTTGAGGAAGGAGAAATTTCACAACCTTTCAAATCTGATTTTGGGTGGCATATTCTTAAGGTTGATAAAATTCGTGGTCAGGAGGTCGATGTGCGTCACATCTTGCTTACTCCGAAAATCGAATCCGATCAATTGCAGAATGCCAAAAAGAAATTAGATACCTTGAGAAAACGGTTAGTTGATGAGGAAATTTCATTTCAAAAAGCAGCCCTATCCTTTTCAGATGAAAAAGAAACTAAATTCAATGGAGGAGTATTGATCAATCCTCAGACTGGTGATACACGTTTTGAGCTGACAAACCTGGATCCAGTCCTTTATAGTCAGATTAGAAATCTTAAAGATGGAGAAATTTCTTTGCCCCTCATGGAAGAAGATCGTTCTGGTTTAAAAAAGTATAAAATTTTAAAGGTCAGTAATCGTTATGATGAACATATTGCCGATTATTCACTGGATTATTCGCGTATCAAATCACTTGCTCTGAAAGAAAAACAGTTGAATATTATTAAGGAATGGATGACCGATAAGATTGAAAGTACTTACGTAAATGTAAATCGAGATAGTAGGAAGTGTAACTTCGCCAATAATTGGCTCAAAAACTAATTATTTAAAATATTTCAGCGGTACCCAAAGCATACCGAAACATTCCCCTTTTTCTTTTTGAATATTTTTATGGTGAATCTTATGAGCTCTCCGAATTCCTCGGGCGTATTTGCTATTTGCGTTTCTAAACCATTTAAACCTTTGATGGATAAAAATATCATGCACCATAAAATAGGTCAGACCGTATAGGAAAATTCCCAAAGCAATCGGAAGCCCCAGCCAAAACCCTGCTTCACCCCACAGGATTACAAAAATTGAACTCACTAAGGCATAAAAAATAAAAAAAAGATCATTGCGTTCAAACCAGGATTTGTGATCCTTGATGTGGTGATCTTTGTGGAGCGACCACAAAAAACCATGCATGATGTACTTGTGTGAAAACCAGGCAACAAATTCCATAAAAAGGAAGGTTACGAAAACAGAAGTAATCCAGAGAAATGTCATGAGGTTAGAGTAAATTTAAACGATATTTCACATAACTACGTGCAAATACGGTCATTTTTTGATAATTCGGAACACGTATTCTTGTTTTTTGGATGTTTAGAGATGGGGTTCGCTTTAGTTTGGCAAGCAGTTTCGTGTAGTACTTATAGGCAGTATATACACCAAAACGCGCCTCCGTTGGCAGTTTAAAAATCCCTTCCAAAGCCTTTGTGAAGTCGCTTTCAATTTCTTCTATAATTGCTGACTTTGAGGTTTCATCAAATTGATTAAAATTGACATTGGGAAAGTAAGTACGTTCCAAGTCTTGAAAGTCGTTTTTTAGGTCCCTGAGAAAATTGACTTTCTGAAAAGCAGAGCCCAACGCCATTGCGGCAGGTTTTAAACTTTCGTATTGTGCAGTATCTCCTTTGACAAATATTTTTAAACACATCAAACCGACTACATCGGCAGAACCGTAGATGTAGTCTTTGTATTCTTGATCGGTTTCATAGACCTTCTTTTCTAAATCCCAGCGCATACTTCGCATAAATGCAGCGATTAGTTCTCGGTCAATATCAAATGCATTAACCGTCTTTTGAAACGCGTTAAGAATGGGATTTAAATTTATTTTCTGGTCTAAACCGTGATACAAGTCGGCTTCAAATCGGTCTAAAAGCTCCTCCTTAGGGTACTCGTGGAACGAATCTACTATTTCATCAGCGAAACGAACAAAACCGTAAACGTTGTACACATGGTTTCGTATGCTAGGGTGTAGCATTTTTGTGGCCATTGAGAAAGAAGTGCTGTAAGATTGAGTTACAATTTTACTACATTCTTCTGAGACCGTGTCAAAAAGGTGTTTCATAGCAGTATCGTTTTAATATAGTATCCTAAAACGAGATAAAGGTAAACAAATCTCCTAAAAGATTAAACAAAAACGCCTTCTGAAAAATATTTGAAAATAAACGACTCTACAGAACGGTACATTTCTATTTGTTCTGGGAGTTCTTCCTTGACGATTTCAACCTGTTGAGGGCCAAACAAAATCAACTTAGATTTTTGATTTTCAAGTAATTGTTTGTGGAAATCTTTAAGAAACGGCATGATTTCTTCTTTGTTTGGTTCTACGGTTAGGTAGCTCACAAAATTGAAAGTGGTGTCGTAGCTGTATAAGGTTTGTAGGCTAGAGGATTGTAACGATTGACCTAAAAATATGGTGCGGTACCCTTTGGAAAGAATTAAAAAATTCAAGTAGAGAATTCCCAATTCGTGTATTTCGTTTTCTGGTAAAAACAAAACAAATATGGGTTGGTCTTCGTTTTTCGCTTTATCTCTTTGAAGACGTTCTGTCTGCAAGTGAATTTTTTGTTTGACGAGATTGGTGATAAAATGTTCATGCGTAGGGGAAATGGCTCCCGTTTGCCATAATATACCGAGCTCTTTCATCAACGGCATAAAGATTTGTATAAAGATATATTCAAAATCGTGGTGCTGCTGAATTTCTTCGTAATTATTGTCAAATAGTTCGTAATCGAAGTTGATCATGGCCAATTTGAATGCGTTGATCGAGACCTGTTCGGAGTTTGATTTTAAGGCAATGCTTCGAACCAGTTTAGGAATTTCATCGGCATTGAGGCTAGCTATTTTTGAAATTTTAAAACCGTGGTTGTACAATAAGGTAACGTTGAGTAGCTTCCTCAGACTGTCCAGACTGTAACGTCTGATGTTGGTGTCTGTCCGTTCGGGTTCAAGCAGATTATATCTTTTTTCCCAGATTCTTAGTGTGTGTGCCTTAATCCCAGAAAGATTTTCGAGATTTTTGATGCTGAAGTTGCTTTTTACCCTATCCATATGTTCAAAATTCATTATAAAAGCTTAAACAAACATAGTGATTTTATTTCACATCAGGAAATGTGCGCACGAGAAGACTCGAACTTCCACGGGAAAACTCCCACTAGCCCCTCAAGC
>CAXGYE010000103.1:0-5440 GCA_964013865.1 uncultured Flavobacteriaceae bacterium | reverse complement strand
CTCATCCTTTAATTTCACGCAGTACCTTTTCTATGAGTGTTTTGGTTTGAAGTGCCCCTTGATTTCTCGAGATATCGTTTCCAAAAAACTCTACCCCTGCGTATACAAATTGAGGTGCTTTTTTGAGTATCGAAAACATTTTTTTATAATCTATGGTAGTTTCCTCACCCTTAGAGTCAAAATGTTCTGACTTTGCACTGACCGCTCGAATATAAGGGGCGAGCAATTCGATCCCTTTGTACGGATCGGGATAAAATGTGTCGGGATTGCGTTCCAAAGTCCAGTTGGTGAAATCGCCTAAAATCCCAACGTTTTCTAAATTGACTCCTTCCATTAGTGAAATCATCCATTCGGGGTCTGAGGAATAGCCGTTGTGATTTTCAATAAGCAAGTCCAAGCCTTTTGATGCGGCATAAGTCCCTAATTCGCCTACTCCTTCAATGGCATAATTTAGTTTTTCTTTATGCGGAACGGTAATGTATTCTCCACACACATTTCGTAAAGCCTTACAATTGAGTGAAGCAGCGACATCAATCCAATACCGATAGGTAGCAAAGGCTTCTTTTCGTTTATTCGGATCTGGATCTCCAAGGTCTCCTTTTCCACCAGAAAGCATGACTGCGCTTTGCACTCCAGCGGTTTCCATCGCTACATTCATTTTATCGAGATAGGATTCATTTAAACCTGGAGGGAAATGGAATATTTCGTGATCGATATAATCGAAGCCTAGGGATTTGGCAACTTGAGGGTAGTCCAAAAGATCGATATTTAAGGGATCAGTACCGCCATATCCTGTTCGGATTAACGACCACGGAGTCAGGGTAATTTTAATCTGTGAACTATTTATTTCAGGGTTTTTAAAAGAAGAAAGACCGGCGACTCCAAGACCCGCCAGGGCAGTTGTATTGATAAAATCTCTACGCTTCATTTTCGATTGTTTTTTTTATTGATGAAACCGTTCAGAAATAAAGGCCAAAACGGTGGGTAAGGCGGAACGCCAATAGGTCCAGGTATGTCCTCCATCGCGAATGCGAAATTCGTGATTGACTCCTTTTTTTCGCAATTTGATGTGCATCAAACTGTTGGCCTCGTATAAAAAATCGTCGTCTCCACAGTCAATGTACCAACGAACGGAGTTGAGGGTTTCTTTGCTCAATTGATCTACGATTCTCAACTGATTATTTCGATTTGAATAAATTTCAAAATCTTTCTTATTATGGTTGGCACTTGTGTATCCTAAATAGACAAACTCATTCATTTCATCCAGACGTTGTGGTCCCAGCGAGGCACTTAAAGGGGCTGCTGAAGAAAAGAGATCGGGTCTGCGAAGTGCATACAAAAAACTACCTCCTCCACCCATGGAGAGACCAGCAACAGCACGGAACTGCTTCTTTTTTTTGATACGAAAGCGGTCTTCTACATGAGGCATGAACTCTTCAAAGAAAAAGTCTTCATAGTTCCAATTGCCAGAGAGGGCATTTGTATAACCTGGAAGAACCGTATCTGCATCGGGCATAATGATAATCATGGGAGTTGCCTTACCTTCATTTATGGCTTTATCCGCAATATGTTGAACCTCTCCAAATTGAATCCAACCCGTTTGGTCGTCGGTATGACCGTGTAATAAATATAAGACGGGATAACTTCGGCTGGAAGTCTCATAATCCGGTGGGAGGTATACGGCAAACTTGCGCTCGCCTTTAAGGATTTTACTGTTCAGTTTCAGTTCGTCCATCACTTTTCCAGTTTGAGCAAAACTGGAACACAAGGTTCCTAGAACTAGAAAGAATAGATAAAGAGGTTTCATACAATAATTTTAATGTTTTATAAAAGCATTCTTGAGCTTCTAGCCCTAGCGGGTTTGTTTTTTGATTTTGAAGAGGAAAAATACAAAAAAAATACTCCCCAAATCCAATTTGGTCGATTCAGCAAACCACATTTTTCTCTATCTTGGGGATTCAAAAAATTCAGTATATGTCAACTCGTTTTCTATTGAAGTCCCCTTTTATTCTCCTGTGTATTTGTTTTTTATGGGTGCAGCCCAGTTTGGCTCAGAACAACCTCAGAGTCAATAGTGACCGCCTTGAAGCCAACCTTAAAAAATTGTCCACTTTTGGAATGAACGACAAGGGTGGGAACGATCGCGTCGCTTTTAGTGATTATGATATTGCAGCACGTGTGCATTTAACCAGATACTTAGAAGATTTAGGGTTAAAAGTTCATACGGATGCGGCGGGAAACCTCATTGCGCTTCGACAAGGGACTAAAAAAGGAGCCAAACCGATTGCTTTTGGTTCCCATATAGATGCCGTTCCCAACGGAGGACATTTTGATGGGGATGTCGGAGTTATGGGAGCAATAGAGGTCTTGGAAACTTTAATTGAAAATGATATTGAAACCCAACACCCCTTGGAATTTATTATTTTTTCAAATGAAGAAGGAGCTGTTTTCGGATCGAGAGCGCTCGCAGGGAAAATTAAGAAAGAAACCTTAGATGTAGTCACAGCTTCTGGGTATACCAACAGAGAAGGGGTTGCCAGGATTGGGGGAGATCCCAATAAAATTATGGAAGTGAAACGGACTTCGGAAGAGGTACACGCTTTTTTAGAATTGCACATTGAGCAGGGAAATATTTTACATAAGAATGGATTAGATATTGGCGTGGTAGAAGGGATTGTAGGATTAAAGTGGTGGGATGTAGAGATTACAGGATTTACAAACCATGCTGGAACCACCCCGATGAATGACCGAAAAGATGCCTTGATTGCCGCTTCGAAATTTGTTCTCGCGGTAAATGAGATTGTGACGGGTATCGAAGGGGCTCAAGTAGGTACAGTAGGTAGGATCCAAGCCTTTCCCGGGGCACCCAATGTAATTCCGGGTAAAGTAGTTGCCAGTCTTGAAATTCGCGATTTAGATGCGGAAAAGATTCAAAGGATTTATAGTTTAATCGAGCAAAGAGCCAATGAAATTGGTGACGAAACCCAAACAAATTTCAAGTTTTCACCCATCGATGCAACTGCAGAACCCGCATTGACCGATGCGCGGATTCAAAGTTTGATCCGTAAAAATGCAACAGCCTTGGGCTATTCGCACCAAACCATGCCTAGCGGCGCAGGACACGATGCTCAGGATATGGCTGTGTTCACGCCTACCGGAATGATTTTTGTGCCCAGTGTCAATGGAATCAGTCATGCCCCAGAAGAATATTCTACTCCCGAAGCTATTGCAAAAGGAGCGAATGTTCTTCTTTTAAGTATTTTGGAATTAGATCAAACCCATTTTTAAACCAGCTGATGTGAAATTAATTTTCGTTTTGATTTGTATTCTAACCATGAACCTAACTCCAAAAAAAACACATGACCTAGAAGTGATTTCCTACAACATTCGCTATGACAACCCCGAAGATGGAAAAAATCAATGGAAGTTTCGGAAAGAAACGCTGATGGGTTATTTTCTAAAAAACACCCCTGATGTAGTGGGGATGCAAGAAGTGTTGCACAATCAATTGAATGACCTTACTTCAACTTTAGAAGACTATGCTTATGTAGGAGTAGGTCGTGAAGATGGTAAAACAAAAGGAGAATACAGCCCTGTTTTTTATCGCAAGTCAGCTTTGAATTTGTTGAAATCCGATACGTTTTGGCTTTCAGAAACACCAGAACAAATTTCTGTGGGATGGGATGCGGCACATGAACGCATATGTACTTTCGCGCGTTTTGAACACCGCCAGACAAAAAAACAACTTTGGGTATTCAACACCCACTTTGACCATGTGGGAGTCATGGCCAGGGTGGAAGCTGCAAACTTAATCCTCAAAAAAATAAAACAACTCAACCCCGAAGGATTACCTACGATCGTTACAGGAGATTTTAATCTGACTCCAGAGACCCAGCCCATTCAAATTTTTCAAGCGGCATTTCAAGATGTACTCCTTGAACTTCCCAAAAGTGATTCCACCTATGGAACCTTTACAGGGTTTGATACAGAAAACAATGCGGAACGCAGAATTGATTACATTTTTCAAAAAGGATTCACGGTTAAAAAAGCAGCACAGCCTTGGGTTAAAACACCTGAAGGACGTTGGGCATCAGACCATCACCCCGTTTACCTAGCCTGTTCATTTTAACATAACTTTTTGCCGCTTTCGTTAAACTTAATTTATATTCGTTTCGAAAAAAAACAATATCATAAAAAATTAATTACACTACCACTAGTACTACTTTTTGGAGGAATGCTCCAAGCACAAAGCTTCAAAGGATTAGACAAAAGCCCTTTAGATATGATTGAGTACCCGGCGAGCAACAAAGAAACCAACAAGCTGGCTCGTGTTTTGTACAGCAGACCACAACTTAAGGGGAGAGATATCACCACTTTAGTTCCCGAAGGAAAAATTTGGAGAATGGGTGCCAATGAGTCCACAGAACTTACTTTATACACTCCTATGAAAGTAGGAAGTACAAAATTAGCTGCGGGTTCCTATACACTTTACGCAATTCCTAATGGAGAACAGATGACAATTATCATCAACAAAGCGACTCATGTTTGGGGTGCTTACAGTTAAAATCAGGATATGGATGTAGCACGGGTTAATGTACCTTTGACAGAAGGTGACGAATCTATAGAAGCCTTTTCTATGGTTTTTGAAAAAGGAACTTCAGGGGTAGATCTTCACTTGGGTTGGGGGTATTACCGAGCGAAAGTTTCCTTTACAAAATAAGACTTCCTGTTTTCACTCCGAGAGGATTGCTTTCGGAGTGAAAACTTGATAAACCAATTGCTTAAACTCTTTTTCGTAAAAAAGTCCCACTTGTTCTTCATCCACTTGAACTAAGTCGGAATAAGCAGCACCACCCGCATACACTTCTTTCTCTTTTACCCAGCTTTTTCCGCCATCTAGGCTAAATTTTAAGGTCATTTTTTCTCTTTTATCTGTACTGTTGGGACCTGAATAGATCAAAAGGGATTGACTTTTTTGTTCAAATAAAAGAATACTGGACTGACATACAGGGGTGATTAAGGAAGGATCAAAATAGGTTTCTTTCCACGATGCTCCTCCATCGGAGCTAAGAGCTACTAAGCGCTGTTTGGTTTTTCCATTTTGCTCTCTGATGTTGAGCATCAAATCCCCGTTGGGAAGTTCCGTACCAATGGCTTCGTTAGATGAGGGAACTTCAATGTTTGGACTTACAGACCAGGTTTTTCCATGATCATCGGAATAAAATCCATAAGTGCGATATTCGTTAAATCCATCTTGTGGTTCCCCTGAGGAATGATTGGCAGGGATGTAAATACGTCCCTGATACGTCCCTCTTTTAAATTGTAATGCATGACCGGGTGTATTGGCATGCGTTCGCCAGTCAAGATGCCCCTTGGTGGTAGTTTTATTAAAGTGAACTTGTTCCGAAATATTAGTAGGTTTGGACCAGGTTTTTCCTTG
>CAXGYE010000102.1:0-5494 GCA_964013865.1 uncultured Flavobacteriaceae bacterium | reverse complement strand
TCAAACAACTTTTTGCACAAGTTACCAACCCCCCTCTCGATGGAATTCGAGAGGAAATTGTTACCGATACTAGTTTGAGTATTGGAAGTGATTACAACCTTTTCGACATCACCGCAGACCATGCCAAAAAATTGAGCATTCAAAATCCCGTTATCTCAAACGAAGATTTAGATAAAATTAAGTTTATTGAACATGACGATTTTAAATCTGCTACAGTTTCGACATTATACGAAACGCAAAGTGGTTTAAACGGTTTGGAGCAGGCGCTGGAGGAAATGATCATAGAGGTTGAAAAAACCATCGAACAAGGAGCAAACATCATCATTCTTTCTGACCGAGGTGTATCGCCATCTATGGCACCCATCCCTATGTTGTTGGCCACTTCGCATACCCACCACGCATTTAAACGATCCAAACAACGTTCAAAATTTGGAATTCTAATTGAATCTGCAGAACCTCGTGAACCACACCATTTCTCTCTACTTTTTGGATATGGAGCAAGTGCTATCAATCCCTACATGGTCAATGAAATTATCGTTCATCAGACAGAACAGGGAACCATTGCACTAGATGCGGATAAGGCAATCGAAAACTTTAACAAAGCCATTGCAAAAGGAATTGTCAAAGTGATGAATAAAATTGGGATTTCTACCTTGCATTCCTATCGCGGGGCTCAGATTTATGAAGCTTTAGGTTTATCCAAAAATTTGATCGATCGTTTTTTCTCCAATACGGCTACCCGAATTGAAGGAATTGGACTCTATGAGATCGAAAAAGAAATCAGTAAACGCCATACGAAGGCATACATTCACGAATCCAAGTTAGGACTTCCTCTAGAAATTGGTGGTGATTACCGGTGGAGAAGAGATGGAGAAGCCCATGTGGTCAATCCGTCAACCATAGCCACCCTGCAACAGGCTGTTCGTCAGAACAAGCCCGAAAGCTACGAGACGTTTTCCAAACTAATTAACGATCAAAACGAAAAGTTGATGACCCTTAGGGGGCTCTTTGAATTTTCCAGCTTTGACCCCATCCCAATAGATCAGGTGGAGCCCTGGACTGAAATCGTAAAACGCTTTAAAACTGGTGCCATGTCCTTGGGCTCAATCAGCCAAGAAGCACATGAAAATTTAGCCATTGCGATGAACCGGATTGGCGGAAAAAGCAATTCTGGAGAAGGGGGTGAAGATCCACAACGCTTCCAACCAGATCAAGACGGAAACTTGAGAAACTCTGCCATCAAACAAGTTGCCTCTGGACGTTTTGGCGTTTCGAGTCACTACTTGAGCTCTGCCAAAGAGATTCAGATTAAAATGGCGCAAGGTGCCAAGCCTGGAGAAGGAGGACAACTTCCCGGTCCAAAGGTTAACCCCTACATCGCCTCGGTAAGAAATTCGACTCCTTATGTAGGATTAATTTCTCCTCCTCCCCACCACGACATCTACTCCATTGAAGATTTGGCACAATTGATTTACGATCTAAAAAATGCGAATAGAGAAGCGCGAGTAAATGTTAAGCTCGTCTCAGAAGTGGGCGTAGGGACAATTGCAGCAGGAGTAGCCAAAGCCAAAGCAGATGTGATCCTGATCTCAGGTTTTGATGGAGGGACAGGAGCTTCACCCCTGACTTCCTTAAAACACGCGGGACTTCCTTGGGAACTTGGAATTGCAGAAGCACAACAAACCTTAGTCCTAAATGACTTGAGAAGCCGTATCGTTCTAGAGTGTGACGGTCAAATGAAAACTGGAAGAGACGTTGCAATCGCCTGTTTGTTGGGAGCGGAAGAATTTGGGTTTTCTACAGCCCCTCTCATCGCTTCGGGCTGTATTATGATGCGCGCTTGTCATCTGAATACCTGTCCTGTAGGAATTGCCACCCAAGACCCCGAATTGCGTAAAAACTTTAAAGGCAAACCCGAACATGTAATCAACTACATGTATTTTGTTGCGGAAGAATTACGTCAAATCATGGCTGAACTTGGCTTTAGAACTATCAACGAAATGGTAGGTCAATCCCAAAAGCTCAATATGAAAAAAGCCTTGGATCATTACAAAGCGCAGGGTATTGATTTATCTAAAATACTTTACAAACCTGAGGTGCCCCCACAAGTTAAAGAGTACAATACCCAAACACAAGACCACCAGTTGGAAAATGTATTAGATTTTGATATTTTGAGTCAGGCGCATCCCGCGTTGTATCGAAAAGAAAAACAACATTTGGAGTATCGAATCAAAAATACCAACCGTACAGTAGGTGCTATTTTGAGTAATGAAATTTCAAAAATCCACGGAGCAGGGGGTCTGCCAGAGCATACCTTGAGTTTAAAATTTACGGGGACAGCAGGACAAAGCTTTGGAGGCTTTGCTTCCCACGGCCTTTTCATGAAAGTAGAAGGGACCGTTAATGATTATTTCGGTAAGGGACTCTCCGGGGCGACACTAGTAGCGCAGGTTCCTGAAAAATCTACGTTTATTCCTCATGAAAATATCATTGTTGGAAATGTAGCACTCTATGGTGCCACCCAAGGAGAAGCGTACATCAATGGAATCGCAGGAGAACGTTTTTGTGTCCGCAATTCAGGGGCAAAAGCTGTGGTCGAAGGAATTGGCGATCACGGATGTGAATACATGACCGGCGGAATTGCAGTCATCCTAGGTGACTTCGGAAGAAATTTTGCTGCTGGAATGAGCGGTGGAATTGCCTATTTACACAGCGAGGATGGAACTTTTGACGAGAAGAAATTCAACCTCGAAATGGTGGAATTGGAAGATCTTCAAGACAGCGACCGAACTACCATTCAAGGATTGCTTCAAAACCATGTTGACTACACAAAAAGTCCGAAAGCAAAATCAATATTGAAAAATTGGCCAGAGTCGAGTAAAAACTTTATCAAAGTAATGCCAACAGACTACAAACGTGCGCTAGAACTATTGGCCAAACAAGAACTTGAAAAAACAGTTTAAATTATGGGAAAAATTAAAGGTTTTATGGAATATGACCGAATGAAAGAACCGGTCATCGATCCTAAAAAAAGAGTGAAAAATTACAATGAATTTACCCTAGCACCCAAAACTGAGGAGTTGCAAGAACAGGGAGCACGATGTATGGATTGCGGAGTTCCTTTCTGTCACAGCGGCTGTCCTTTGGGTAACCTCATTCCCGACTTTAACGATGCGGTGTATAAAAACGAGTGGGAACGTGCACTGACCATTTTGCACAGCACCAACAACTTCCCTGAATTTACGGGAAGACTGTGCCCCGCTCCTTGTGAAGAAGCTTGTGTATTGGGAATTGTAAACCCTCCTGTATCTATTGAATTGATTGAAAAATACATAGTAGAGCGCGGGTTTAATGAGGGTTGGATTCAACCTGAACCTCCAGAAACAAGAACAGGTAAAACAGTAGCCATCGTTGGGTCAGGCCCTGCAGGTCTTGCTGCAGCACAACAGTTGAACCGGGCTGGACACACCGTTACGGTATTTGAACGTGACAATAAAATCGGAGGACTGTTGCGCTATGGTATTCCTGATTTTAAAATGGAAAAAAAGGTCATCGACCGACGTTTGGAAATATTGGAAGCAGAAGGCATTCAGTTTCAATGCAATGTAGAAATTGGTAAAACCATTACTGCGGAAGCCTTAGAAAATGAATACGATGCCGTTGTCCTCGCAACCGGAGCAACCATCAAGCGTCAAATGCCCATTCCTGGTGCAGACTTGGAAGGCGTTGTGCAAGCAATGGATTTTCTCCCACACAACAACAAGGCAGTGGATGGACAACACGATCGGGATGCAAAATTCCTCGCCAAAGACCGAAATGTGGTGGTCATTGGAGGAGGAGACACCGGATCCGATTGCATTGGAACTTCCAACCGCCACGGGGCAAAAAGTGTTACCAATTTTGAGATACTACCCAAACCTGCAGACAGTAGAACAGAGGAACACCCTTGGCCCTACTGGCCTTTTAAACTGAAAACTTCTTCGTCTCATGAGGAAGGGAGTCATAGAGAGTGGAGTATCTTGACCAAAGAATTTATTGGAGACGAGAAAGGGCACGTTAAAGGACTCAAAACAGTAGAAGTCCAATGGAAGAAAATTCCTGGAGAGCGTCCTCAACTTATCGAAAAAGAGGATTCTGAAAAAGAATGGCCCTGTGATTTGGCCTTGCTTGCTCTTGGATTTACGGGGCCTGAAAAAAGCTTACCCGAACAGTTTGGACTTACCTTTGACGAACGAGGAAACATCAAAGGAGAAAACGATTACCAAACCAATAAGAAATCAATTTTTACCGCTGGAGACTGCCGTAGAGGACAATCCCTCATCGTGTGGGCGATCTCAGAAGGTCGAGAAGCGGCGCACCAAGTAGACTCCTACCTAATGGGAACTTCTACCCTACCGCAAAAAAATAAAGCCGGGGATTTGGTAGCTGTATAAAACTTGAATTCGATCGCAATAAGATAACCCCACATTAGTGGGGTTTTTTATTTTTTATACTTTTACAATCTGCTAATTCCCCAAATCATGAAAAAATTTCTTTTAAAACGCTTTTTGATTATGCTCTGGATCTTTATCCTCTTTTTATTAGGATATCGATTTTTTAACTCTAAAAAACAGCCTAACGTAGACAAAAACTCGTATTCTAATCCTATTGGAAACCTTTACAACACAACTGCGGTACCTAGTGATCGTGATTTTTCAGTAAGCTCATAGGAACTTAAAAGTTTTATAAGAGAACTGAATTATAACGATACAAGAATTAAAATTTAACACTTTTAAAGCCCTTACAAAGTTCTATCGACAAGAAATTGACAGTCTTATTTTAAGTTTAGAAGAGACTTAGGGAATTGCATTTATGGAAAAGCAAAAGTACGGATAAATTATTTATATTTGTACGTATAATATTTGCTTATGGACACAAAACTGACCTTAAAACTCGATCACAAGACCATTGAAAAAGCCAAGCTGTATGCTTCCGATAAAAAAATGAGTTTATCCCGAATTGTTGAAGCTTATTTACAATCTTTAACTTCAGAAAACAAAAGTTCTCAATTTGAAATCTCGCCTTTTATAAAAAGTATTGCAACAGGAACAAAAATCCCTAGAGATTTAGACTATAAAAAAGAATATGCAGCGCATAGGATGGAGAAATAAAAATGAATAAAAGGATTTTTATCGACACCAATATAATGTTGGACTTTTTAGGAGAACGGGATCCTTTTTATGAGCCGATTGCAAAAATTGCTACGTTAGCGGAACAAAAAAAGTTAACATTGGTTGTCTCCCCTATTTCATTTGCCATTGTAAACTATTTTCTTGAAAAATTTGAAAATGCCAAAATTGCAAAAGAAAAACTTTTAAAATTTAATATCCTCTCTGATATATGTAGTCTAAACAAAGAAACAGTTCAAAAAGGGCTCAATTCTCAGATAAAAGATTTTGAAGATGCGTTGCAATATTTTAGTGCAGTGGAAAGATCGGAAGAGCGTCGTGTAGGG
>CAXGYE010000101.1:0-5523 GCA_964013865.1 uncultured Flavobacteriaceae bacterium | reverse complement strand
CTCGTATAGAAGACAAAAACGGCCGCGCCTTGTATGAGGTGCTTCCTGAGACACAAGACGTATTGAGTCAAGAGGCAGCCTACGTGACCGTAAATTTGATGCAGGGCGTAACCACAGCAGGTTCTGGAGCACGACTGCGGCATGCGGGACTGGAGGAAACCAACTACATCTACAAAAATGTGGTAACGGGCTATCCTTATATTTTTGAAAACCCAATTGCAGGAAAAACAGGAACAACTCAGAATCAAAGCGACGGATGGTTTATGGGTATGGTACCCAATTTGGCTACTGGTGTATGGGTAGGGGGCGAAGACCGTTCCATCCATTTTAAAGAAATTGGATTTGGTCAGGGTGCCACCATGGCTTTACCCATTTGGGGAAATTATATGCGTTCCTTGTACGAAAACCCTGACTTTGGGATCTCTCAAGAGGATTTTGTAGGTCCTGAGAAGTTGAGTATTCCCGTGAACTGTGATGAATTGGCAGATGCAAAATCAAAAGAAAACGCAAAGCCCAAAGCAGATCTAAAAGCCTTAGGGTTTTAAACCTCTTGGTCTGAGGCGTACCATTCAGCATAAGAAGTTTCAGTTTCTCTTAAAATCAAATGATGCAGTTTGAGTTGCTCAGGTAATCGGGCTTTGATTTTTTCAGCAAAATCAAGGACCATCATTTCACTGGTGGGTTGGTATTGGACTCGCATAATTTTGTGTCCTCTGCTCTCCATGGTATCTGCCAGTTCTTTGTGCGGAGAATCCACATTCAGTACCGTAGCGTGATCAAAAGGGGTAACGATGGTTTCTTTGACGATTTTTTTAAGATCGCCGAAATCCATCACCATACCGTATTTCACATGATCGGGGTCAGCGATAGGTGTACCCAAAAGGGTTACCGAGAGTTTGTAGCTGTGGCCGTGCACATTTTTACACAATCCATCATAACCGTATAAAGCATGACCCGTTTCAAACTTAAACTCTTTTGTGATTCTAATTACCTTATCCATTTGTTTTACAATGATTTAAGAATATTTTGTGTTGCTTCTTCCAAAACAAGTTTTGCTGTAATTTCTGCATTTTGTGGGAGGAGTGTTTCCCAATGATCAGTCTCTTTCCAATGGAGTTTTCGAAGATTTTTTACTGCTTCAGGGGCATAGCTTGCCAAACGCAGGGCGGTTTCTGTAACGTTTTTTTTAAGGCTTTCTTCGGAGGAGACCACCGAACTGTAAAGCCCTTTTTCTTTTGCCCATAGAGCGGATTTAAAGCGTTCGGCTTCGAGTGATAGCTGGGCAAAAGCTGTTGCACCTATTTTTCTAGAGACGGCCGGCTCAATGACAAAAGGGCCTATACCGATGGACAATTCGGACAACTTCACTCCAGCACTTTCGTGAGCAATAACATAATCACAAGCGGCAACCAAACCGACTCCTCCTCCGACTACTTTTCCTTGAACTTGGGCAATGATAAACTTGCTCAAGTTTCGGATCTGATTGATGACTTGTGCAAAACCCATAAAAAAGGCTGTAGCTTCTTCTACCGTTTTCAATCCTTTCATTTCGGAAAAGGAGGCTCCCCCACAAAAAGCCCTATTTCCCATACTTTGAAGAACGATAACCGCTACTTGGTCATCTTCTTCTAGGTGATGTAATTTTTTGTGGAGTTCTTCGAGGAGTTTTCCGGGCAGGGAATTCCCAGCGGGATTACCAAATTCAAGAATTCCGCAGGACCCTTCTTGACGATGTGTTACATAGGCTTCCATATGGCGGTAAAAGTACATAAAGTCTAGGGCTTCTAAAACTTTTTAAGCAGAACCGACAAAAAGCAAAGGATAAACCGATGGGGTTGAAGTAAACTCTTTGGTTTTGTGGATTGGGAAACGCTATATTTTATGTTAAAATGCAAGTGGATCACACAAGTCTTGGTATTTTTGTAAAAAATTTTAGCATGCAACACATCCTTGTACCGATAGGAATTTCTGATTATGCCGAAGCAACCCTCAAATATGCACTAGATATGGCGAAAACAATGGGGAGTATTGTTTATGTGATGGATGCCTATCCCACACACGCCAGTCTGACGGCAATGACCAATGTCAATGCACGTTTAGCAAAAGAAAACATCCAGCGTATCCGGACTTTGATTGATCATATTGAACCCCAAGATACTGAAATCAAACTGGTTTCTAGTGAGGAAGATTTAATCGGTTCTGTAAAGAAGCTGAATCAATCCATAGGAATTGATCTCATTGTTACGGCTCCCTTGAATAATGAAATCAACGACACGGTTTTTTTGGGTAGAGTTGCAGGAAGTTTGATCAAACGAACCCCGATTCCCGTTCTGGTTGCGCCCCTAGAAAAAACATTTAATCCCCCCAAAAAGATGCTACTCGCCTTTAAAACAGGAGAGGTAAAAGATCTAGTCACTTTAAAGCCGATGATTGAATTTCAAGATCACTTTAAAACCGTACTGAAGCTGTTGTTGGTCAAAGTTCCTGGTTTTGCAAACCGAAATCATCAATTGGACGACGCTCTGCTGCAACGCTCCGAGGGCTTGCTGTATTCTGAAAATGCGACCGTTTATCAAGGTGTTTTAGAACACTTTCAGGTCCATCAACCCGATCTATTGGTCGCTTTTAAGCGCGAGCGTGGGTTTTTTGCAAAACTTTGGGAGCCCGATCGCATTTACAAAAAGGATTTTTACTGTACCATTCCGCTATTGGTGTTAAAAAACAAAGCGTAAGCCCGTTTTGTTTTGGCGCTTTGGCTTACCGATTTTACTTTTGATGACCTGGTCTTCAAGCCTCACTGCTCAACGGTATGTGGGGTTGAACGTGGACAATGATTTGTATTTTGGTATCGATCGCTATTACAGTAGTGGAATTTTTTTCGAATTTGGAAAGCTTCTTAAAAAACCTCAAGATTCTCTGTCAAAATGGGGTTATGTTTCTAGACATTGGACCATTGGACAAGAAATCAATACCCCTTCGTTTCGTTATACAGAATCTTTATCTAACATGGATTATCCTTATAATGGGTGGTTGTTTCTAGGTTATAAAAAAGAGCGATTTCAGCATCCTGATTTGGGTTATGGCTGGGGGGTTCAGTTTGGCACTACAGGCGCAGAGGCTTCTTTGGCCAAGGTTCTTCAAAACACGTATCACATTTATATTCTCAATTTAAAACCTTTAACGTGGTCAAGTTCTCTTCCTCAGGCGTTTCATTTGAATGGGAATGCTTCTTTTTTCTGGGGAAAAAGGTTAGGAAATAAGTTGAAATGGGCACAGCACAATCAGGTGCAAGCAGGAACTTTTCGAACAAGCTTGCGCACGCGTTTTGGTTTACAAATGGGGAAATTACCAGGTCTCCCTTTTTTTGGGAACCGTTTGGAACAACAGGAGAATGGGCTTTCGTTTTTTTTGGGAATGATTTTGGAGTACAATGTGCACGATTACTCTTTGTCAGGGAGTGGGTTTCGGAACAATACACCATTTAAATTAACCCCAAATCCGCTTCGTAATATCTATCAAGTAGGGTTTATGTATTATAAAATCCCTTTTAGGGTACATGTTTTATTGAATAACAGTTCGGCATACATAGAAGGGCAACGATATAATCGACATCCTTTTTTAAATATCTCTATGAGTTACCTATTTTAGTAAAGAAAACAAATGATACGCACGCTACTTTTTTCCTTTATTCTTTTGCTTTTTACTTCCTGTTTGGTGGTCAAAGTATACCAAAGTCCAGAACCTCCAGGATCCACAACCGAAAAACCTCAAGTGGTGCATCGGAGTATGATCCGATCTGGAGAAGTTCTTGATTTGGGTGAAAAAGGGGTTCACGACATATTATTTTTCTCCAATGACAAAGGACCGGAAGGGGTTTTTATAGCTTCTGGAGCGTCTGATCAAGGGAAAGACTCCCTTTACACCGAGGAAAACACTTGGGTTTCAAAAAAGGCGAATCAGCGTATCAAAATAGTCCGAACGGACAGTCTCAAACCCCTTCTTGTAATTGATGGTAAAATCAATGAAGACCGGGCGCTACTGGAATCTTTAGATCCCGATAAGATTGAGTCAATCAATGTTTTAAAAGGAGAGGCAGCCGAAAAATCCTATGGGGAAAAAGGGGTTCACGGAGTGATAGAAATCAGGTTAAAAAAGCAGTAAGTCATAGCTTTTTTTTCGAAGCCCAAAGGGTGTAGTTGATTCCCAACTGAAAGCCAGAATTTGTATTGGTTTGAGGTAGGGTTGGAGGATTACTCCGCGTAGCCCAACGTAAATTTACATAGACGTAACACTTTCTAAAAAAGTGGTATCCCACTCTTACAAAACCTCCAAAACTGTTTTTAAAGTATTCTTTGGGATAGGGTGTTTCGCTTTTAAAATCTTCAATAGTCCTCAAAAACACACCTTTATTATAGATATTGTATAAGGCACCTAAACCGATACTGACACGTTTAGTAGGATGGAGTTGAATGCTGAGTGGTATGGATCCATAACTCAATTGATCTACACCGATGGAATCCTGGACAGGATAGGAATAGGCAATGGGTGTGTAGTGTATACCTGACGTAAAACCTACGGTAGTAGAAACGCGATATTCTACTTCAAGCAAGCCTCCAAGAGTGAGTTTGGGGTTTGTATTTTCCAGATCGGTATTGATGTAGTTGAGCTGAACTCCAGGGTATACCGACCAGCGGGAGTAAGTCGCATCCAAAGCGGGACCTTTCTGGTATTGTTGAATTAAAAGATCTCCCCCTTGGGCATTTATATCGGGGGCTACCAACATCCCGAATACCGGCAGGCTGAAAAGAAAAAAATGAGAAATAGAATTCATCGCAGACATTACTGTATTAACCTTTTCTCTACAAAAAAATTGTCTGGTATATGTAAAAGTTGAGTTTTTTAAAATTAAGAGATTAATCTACGTAGTACGTATCTCCAACTTCGTATTGATTAGAGATGTCCAAAGTAACCGCTCCCGAGAGAAGAACACCCTATTTGTTAGTTACAGTATTGTTACTATGCGTATTTCCTTACCAAAAAAACAGAAAACTCCCTCCGCCTTTTTCTTTTTTGAAATTAGGAATGAATCAGTTTTCATTAAAATAACTTATAGTTTAACCTAAAACACTAATTTCATTAGAATTATTGGAACTTAAAACTAAAGGGTGAGGTTCTGGCTTTGATCTGGAATGCTCTATTTGTCTCTAATTTATTGAGTCTTCTGACCATCAAATGAACCCCAATTGAGCTAATTAATAAAATAGAGGTAGGAACAACGGATAAAACTGTTAGTCTTCAATTTCTCTCGCTTTTGAAAGTGCGCTGGCGACAAGACCAGCAGGAACTGTAACTATACCAAGGCCAATCATCAATACGAAAAAAGTAAAAATCCTTCCGCCCACAGTTATTGGATATACATCCCCATACCCAACCGAAGTGAGGGTAACAATAGCCCACCAAGCACTGTGAAAAATAGACTTAAATGTTTCAGGTTGGGCTTGGTTTTCAAAGTAATAAATTCCA
>CAXGYE010000100.1:0-5574 GCA_964013865.1 uncultured Flavobacteriaceae bacterium | reverse complement strand
CTTTCATGTCGATATTCGGGTGTGGATAGTCCATTACCGAGGTTCGATTTTTGGCACTGGAAGTAAAATTGTGCGCAAATCCAAGGGTGTGTCCTATTTCGTGAGCGGAAAGCTGTCGGATCCGCGCCAACGCCATTTCCAAGGCCTCGTTTTCTTTGTTGGCTCCTTCTGCAAAGGGAGCTTCCAAGAGTCCCAAGGCGATCATAAAATCTTGACGGATACGAAGACTTCCCAAGCTGACGTGTCCTTTGATAATCTCTCCTGTGCGCGGATCGGAAACGCTGGAACCGTAGCTCCACCCTCTGGTGGAACGGTGAATCCATTGAATGACATTGTAACGCACATCCAGCGGGTCTGCATCGTCTGGAAGTATTTTTACTTGAAAAGCGTCTTTAAAACCGATACTTTCAAAAGCCTGATTCCACCATTGCCCCCCTTCCAAAAGAGCAGATCGGACTGGCTCTGGCGTTCCGTTATCCAAATAGTAAACGATGGGTTCCACCGCTTCACTCACAGCTGCCGAAGGATCTTTCTTTTCCAAACGGTGACGGTAGATGTATTGTTTTTTGGTCGGCTCGCTCACTGGAGTCGTATAGTCATAAAAGGTCATCGCATTGGCTCCCGAACGGGGGTCGAACTCGCGTGTACTGTAGTTGCTGTCAGGAAGTGCCACAAAGGAATGATGTTGGTGTACGGTCACAGCATCGGGGGTGGGTGTTACGGAACGGACCAAACTTCCCGTTGCATTCCCCGTAAAAGTTAACATCATGTCAAACTCAATATTTTTAGGAAAGGCTTTGGTCCTGGGTAATGAAACCGCAGATCGACTCGGGTCGATTTCATACTCTCCTTCCTCCACATCTTCTAACCGCTGGGCTACTCCATGGGTGTCTTGCATCAAAAAGGGAGTTAGATCGATTACATAACCGTCCTTTGTTGTTTCTTCAATCGGGAAACCAAACAAAACGGACTTGGCAAAGGCTTCTTTGATGGAACGCTGCTCCAATGGGTTGTCCGAAGTAGAACGATAGCGCAGGTTGGGTTGGATCAGCATGAGTTTGTTTCCCGATTTGGAAAAAGAAACCACCCGTTCATTGCCCAACTGCCCTCGGTCCAATCCGAGGTCGTTGTTGCCAATTCCTGCACTCAAACTATTGACATACAGGAATTCCTTGTCCAACTCCTTTACCGTCAGATAAATGGCATCCTTTTTTTCGTCATAGTTAAAATCAAAAAAACCCGTGTAGGCCTGAGTATGCTCCAAAACAGAGGGTGTTTTGATCTTGTTTTTATTTTGAGCCAAAGCATTGACCTGGAAAAGTAAGGCGATCGCAACTAGAAATCCCGTTTTTTTCATCGTTTGTATTTAAGCAGGATAAAACTACTAAAAACTAATGAGATGGTTTGTGTAGTAAACTTCCTTATTTCTCCATAAACTAAAAATGTTTTATGTTTTTGGGGGATCTTTTTTAGTCAATTGTCTTCCTTAAGTTCAAATTCCCCTATTTTTGAAAAAACTTAAGAATGATCTCTACGGATCAGTATAAAAATTTAATGGAACGCCTGGGTGCCTTAAGGCGGTATCTTTGACATTGATGCCAAAGAAATCGAAGTTCAAAACGAAGAAGAGAAAACCCTAGCTCCCGACTTTTGGAACGATGCCCAAGCTGCAGAGGCGCATATGAAGCAACTGCGCAACCTCAAAAAATGGGTCACGGACTACAACGCCATTCAGCAGCAGGCGGAAGAACTCGAAGTTTTACTGGAATTTGAAAAAAGCGGAGACGCCACGCAAGAAGAAGTGACCGCAGTGCACGAAACTGCTTTGGAACTTCTCGAAAATCTGGAATTCCGCAATATGTTGTCCGAAGAGGGGGACGATTTGAGTGCCGTATTGCAAATCACTGCAGGTGCGGGAGGAACAGAGAGTTGCGACTGGGCCGCAATGTTGATGAGGATGTACTTGATGTGGGGTGAAAAACAAGGTTATAAAATTCGAGAGTTAAACCACCAATCAGGAGATGTGGCGGGAATAAAAACCGTGACCCTAGAGCTGGAGGGTGAATTTGCTTTTGGATGGCTAAAAGGAGAAAATGGCGTCCACCGTTTGGTTCGGATTTCTCCCTTTGACAGCAATGCTAAACGACATACGTCCTTTGTGTCGGTCTATGTGTATCCCTTAGTGGACGACAACATCGAAATTGACATCAATCCCTCTGACTACACTTGGGAGACCATGCGAGCCAGCGGTGCTGGAGGGCAAAATGTAAACAAAGTGGAAACGGCAGTCCGACTGCGCCACCACCCTACCGGTATCATTATCGAAAATTCAGAGACCCGTTCTCAATTGGAAAATAAAAACAAGGCGATGCAACTCTTACGCTCTCAATTGTACGAAATTGAATTGCAGAAAAAATTAGCTGCCCGAGATGAAATTGAAGCCGCGAAAAAGAAAATCGAGTGGGGATCACAAATTCGCAACTATGTGATGCATCCCTACAAATTAGTCAAGGACGTGCGCTCCCAACACGAAATGACCGATGTAGACGCTGTAATGAACGGACAGCTCGACTCTTTTTTAAAGGCCTATCTGATGAGCATGGGACAACAAGATAAAACCGAATAGTATGGAAGTGAAAAACATTATTTTTGATTTGGGTGGCGTCTTGGTGGATTGGAATCCTGACTATGTTTTTTTAGATGAATTTGGAGGAGATCGAAAAAAAATGCAACGGTTTTATGACGAGGTCTGTACCTTCGATTGGAACGAAAACCAAGACGCAGGCTATCCCTTGGCCCAAGCTACGGAAGATCGTGTGGCTTTATTTCCAGAACAGGAAGCAATGATCCGCATGTACTACGGCCGCTGGGAAGAAATGTTGGGCGGACCCATCGCAGGTACGGTAGCTCTCTTAAAAAAATTGGTGGACCATCCCGACTATCGCGTGGTGGCCCTAACCAACTGGAGTGCAGAGACCTTCCCTATCGCCTTAGCGCGATTTGACTTTTTACATTGGTTTGAAGGCATTGTAGTATCAGGCACAGAACAAACCCGAAAGCCCTTTCCAGAAATTTATCAAACCACACTTGAACGGTTTGGTTTAGAGGCCCCGGTCTCTCTTTTTATCGATGACAATGCGCGGAACATTGCTGCTGCTGCTGCCTTGGGAATTCAAACGATTCAGTTTAAAAACCCCGATCAGCTAAAAACGGATCTGCGAACTAAAGGAATTCGGATCTAAAAATGTCGCTTTTAGAACTCATCCCAGTATCCATAGATGATGTAAAGCTGCTGCAAAAGTTGTCTGTTCAAACCTTTGTAGAAACCTTCGGCGCTCAAAATACGGAAGCCGATATGCAAGAGTACCTGAACAATCAAATGAGTACCTCTCAATTAAAAAAAGAGTTAGAACACGCCCATTCTAATTTTTACTTTGCGTATTACAAAGACCGCCTAGCAGGTTATCTAAAGTTGAATTTTGAGTCGGCTCAACGCGAAACAGTGGGAACTGGAACTGCCTTTGAGGTAGAACGTATTTATCTCCTCAAAGATTTTCAAAGACAGGGACTAGGTAAAGTGCTGTTTAAAAAAGCCGTAGCCTTGGGAAAAGAAAAAGGGTACCAAAAACTATGGTTGGGAGTTTGGGAGCACAACACCCCCGCATTGGCATTTTATAAAAAACTTGGTTTAACGGTTTTTGACAAGCATACCTTTGTGTTGGGCAGTGACTCACAAACCGACCTGATGCTGGAACTCGATCTTTAATTGAAATTAAAAGGGAGCGTCGTCATCGAGCTCTCCATCATCCAAAGAACCAAAAACGTCATCTGGATTGGGCAAGTTACTCGTAGGAATCTGATTGCCGTCTGCATTCATTTTAGACTGAAATTCAAAAGGGGTATCAAAGGTGTCTAAATCTTCAAATTTACCTAGGTGTCCCACAAATTTCATACGAATGTTATCCAATCCGCCATTTCGGTGTTTGGCGACGATAAATTCCGCCTGCCCTTGCGACGGAGTCCGTTCTTCATCATCCCACTCGTCAATGTTGTAGTATTCTGGACGGTAAATAAAAGAAACAATATCGGCGTCCTGTTCAATAGCTCCAGACTCCCTCAAATCGGAAAGCATGGGTCGCTTGGTTCCTCCTCGGGTTTCAACAGCACGAGAGAGTTGAGATAAAGCAATGACTGGGATGTCCAATTCTTTGGCGAGAGCCTTTAGGTTTCTTGAAATCATAGAAATTTCTTGCTCTCGGTTTCCGGCTTTGCTGCTAGACCCTGCCGTCATCAGTTGCAAATAATCTACGATGATCAACTTTATTCCGTGTTGTGAAGACAGACGTCGTGCCTTTGCACGTAAATCAAAAATCGACAAGGAAGGGGTATCGTCTATAAACAAGGGGGCTTTTTCTAAATCGGTGACCTTAACATTGAGTTGCTGCCATTCGTGATCGGCGAGTTTCCCCGTTCTCAACTTTTCTGACGAAAGACCGGTTTCGGAGGAAATCAATCGAGTGATCAATTGTACTGAAGACATCTCCAGGGAGAAAAAGGCTACAGGAATTTCTTTGGTAACTGCCATGTTTCTTGCCATAGAAAGCGTGAGCGCGGTTTTCCCCATCCCAGGTCGTGCCGCGATGATGATCAAATCACTGGGTTGCCATCCAGAGGTAAGCTTGTCCAGTTTTTCAAAACCTGTACTGACCCCACTCAGTCCTTCCCGTTTGGAAATATCTTCGATTCGCTTTTTGGCTTCTAAAACCAAATTTTGTGCTGTTTCAGAAGATTTTTTGATGTTCCCCTGAGTGACATCGTAGAGTTTGGATTCAGCTTCGTCCAACAAATCAAACACATCTGTACTGTCTTTGTATGCCGTTTCTATAATTTCATTGGAAATGCGAATCAAACTACGCTGAATGAATTTTTGTAGAATGATTCGGGCGTGAAATTCAATATGTGCAGAGGAGGCCACGCGCTGCGAAAGTTGTACCAAATAAAATTCGCCTCCTACGGCTTCCAGTTTCCCTACTTTGCGCAATTCGGCAGAAACGGTCAATAAATCAATGGGTTGAGAATCGTGGAACAATTGATAAATAGCCTCAAAAATATACTGGTGTGCGGCTTTGTAAAACGCCTCGGGCTGGAGAATATCAATGACTTCATCTACCCCTTTTTTATCGATCAACATCGCCCCCAACACGGCTTCCTCGAGGTCTAAGGCTTGGGGTGGAATCTTTCCCTGTTGCAGATTGATCACTGCGGGAGAGGCTACTTTTTTTAATCCTATAGGTTTCTTTTCTTCCATAAAACGAAAGTACACAGTTTATTAATGCAGTTGGAAACTCGTTATCCCCCATCTTTAAAGAAAGGGGTGTTCATAAGTTCTTTTTTTTGTTAAGAACCTAAAAATTTATTCTGAAATCCGACCCATGGCAATAAATTTTTCACGGCGTTGGTCGATCCGTTCTTTAGGTTTTAGTTTTTGAATGCGTTTAAACGCGCTGAGGATTTCTTTTTTTACATTGATGTAAGTCGTCTCTCGATCAAAATGAGCTCCTCCCAAAGGCTCTT
>CAXGYE010000099.1:0-5584 GCA_964013865.1 uncultured Flavobacteriaceae bacterium | reverse complement strand
AAATAGCGCCGCCGTCTCCATAAGCACCTAAATTTTTTGAGGGAAAGAAAGAGGTCGCTGAGACATCACCTAGCGTTCCTGTTTTGGCTTGAGTCCCATCTGAAAAAGTATAGTCTGCACCGATACCCTGAGCATTGTCTTCAATGACAAAAAGTTTGTGTTTTTTTGCCATACTCAAAATTTCCTCCATCGCTGCGGCTTGCCCAAACAAGTGAACGGGGATGATGGCCTTCGTTTTTGGAGTGATAGCTTTTTCAATTGCCTTAGGGTCAATGTTAAAAGTTTGAGGATCCACATCTACCAAAACGGGCTTGAGTTTTAACAGGGAAATAACCTCTACTGTCGCTGCAAAAGTGAAATCCGCAGTAATCACCTCATCCCCTGGCTCTAATTTTAATCCCATCAAAGCAATTTGCAAGGCATCCGTTCCATTAGCACAGGGAATGACGTGTTTTACATTTAAATACTGTTCTAAATCCTTTTGAAAAGCCTGTACCATCGGCCCATTAATAAAGGCAGTACTGTCTAGGACTTCACGCATGCCAAGGGCGACTTCTTCTTCAATAAAGTCGTACTGTTTTTTTAAGTCCACCATTCGAATTGGATCCATAACTTTTTTTTGTAAAGATAAAGAGGTTCTCAACTTAAACCAGCGTTTGAAATCGTTTTGGAATTTTTATTACACTGGGACCTTTTATAGGCGCTGGTTTGTTCCAGGCATACCATTTCCGTTTTTTGCTGAAGTAATTGCGTGCTTTTTCAAAAAAAGGATCTGCTTCTTGAACAGGTTGGTGTTCCAAATCGTGGTAAAGCTTCAACCGACGGTCAAAATGTCCCTTCCAACCAGAAGTCAGGAGTTCGCTTTCCTCAGTTTTTTGTTGGATGTGTTTTAGATCAACCAATCCAAAGTGAAACAAGTATAAGTTGGGATCGAGGGTAAAATTTTTCCCTTTAATCCGATGAAACCCCGAGCCCCACTGAAGGGGTTTTAAGCTCACTACAGGTTTGGTATAGCGGTCAGATACTTGAGCGAAAGAACGCTGAGATAAAAACGGTTTTTGCAATTCAATCGCTTGCTCCAACTGTGGGTGCTGTCCCACATCTAGGCCCAAAGCCGATCGAGAAGAAGTTGTAAAATTTTGTTTCAAATACGCCTTAAGACTGAGTTTCGTTTTGGGGTCCACCACTAAAAATTCATCAATATCCATCGCCAGAACGGCATGGTACTTTGGATATAAACTTTGAGCGAAATCAGAAATTTTTTTGGCCCGTTTTTTATCGCCTTGAGCTCTGGGATAAGGCGTGTGAGGAATTTGAAAACAATTTATTTTTTTTGCCTCTTTGGGCAAAGGTTGTTCCAATCCATCAACAAAAAGGTAAAGGTTTTCATAGCCCAACTGGGCTCCGTAATAAGCAATCCATTTGTCGGCAAAAAAGGTATCGTTTCGAACCATGGATAGAGCAGCAACAGGTTTTTCCATAATTGCTAAAGTTGGGTTTCTAATACTTGGTTCATCTTTTTAAAAACCAGATCCTGATCTGATTTTGAAGCCAAATCCAAACTCTGAACACAAAGAAACAAGATGTTTTTATCGTTTTCACATTGAGTAAACTTTCGATCTACATAGTCACCGCCTCGCTGGTGGGGTTGCATGTACACTGCCTGAGATGAGGTAAAGTTTCGATTTCCACTAGTATATTCTAGGTGATTGGCTAGCGCTACCGTATTGAACTGATTATAATTTCGAAAGCGGTGTTTGATGTTCTCTTTTAAGATGCGCGGGTGGGACTCAAAAAAAGTTTTTAGGGTTTGTTTGTTCAGTGCCAAAGGGGTATGTCCCGATCTAAAGTATCGGTACTTAAAGCCCAGCTTGTGGGCTGCGTTCCACTGATTGACTTGAAATGAGGAGTTTCGTTCCTGAGTTTGTCCTAAAAAAGTTTTTTGAATACGCGCTTTTATTTCATCCCAAAGTAGGCGCTCATAAGGAGGGAACACCCATTTGCCTCTCAATACAGGTCTTCCCTTTTTAAACCAAACCTCAGAGCGCACAGGACGAGTAAGAAAAACATCGTCATTGAAATAAACAAACTGATCTGCCAGACCTTTGATCCGCCAGAGCATATTGGAAATACAGATGCTATTGAAGGTGGGTAGATAGGATTCATAACCTTCAAAAATTTCCGTGTGATCCACAATTCGAATATCTGAAATTCTGTTTGGAAAATATTTTTTTACAGTAGCGTGTACGTTAGGATCTTGTTGGTCGGTTACGATAAAAAGCTTTCGTACAAAAGGTGCAAATTTTAAAATGGAAAGCACACAAAAATGTACTTCCTCTAAAGAGTGAAATCGGGTTGTTGCTGCCCCAGGGTGTTTTTTTTGTTCACCTTTAAGATATCCCATCCGCTTTTTAAATAAAATAGGATCTGAACCGTCCACCCAGGCCACAACAATATCAATAGGAGCTGTATTTGAATTCATCAGTACAGTTCAAAGATAGCCATTTGAAACACTGAAAAATAAATTTAGCAGTTTAGATTTTCACAAACCAATAAAAAGGAATTGTATATTTGGATTCTAAATCTAAATTCATGCGTACTTTACTATTTTCTATTGCGTTCTTGACCCTTCAGACCTTTCTGGGACAAGATAAAACTCCAAATATTATACTTATGATCGGGGATGGAATGGGATTGAGCCAAATCAGCGCGGGGATGTATACCAATGACAATTCAACAGCCTTGGAAGGGTTTGAATATGTAGGACTTTCGAAAACGCATTCCTTAAATCAACTCATTACTGACTCTGCAGCCAGCGGAACCGCGATGGCTTGTGGTGTTAAGACATTGAATAAAGCCATTGGAATCGATGGAGATAACAAAAAACATATCAGTATTTTAGAATTGTGTAAAGAAAAAGGATATGCTACAGGACTTCTTGCAACCTCGAGCATTGTTCATGCCACACCCGCTTCTTTTTATGCAAAGGTACCCTCCCGATATCAGTACGAGGACATCGCCTTACAACTCAGCGAACACGATGTGGATCTGTTTGTAGGGGGTGGAAAAGACTTTTTTTCAAAAAGAGAAGATCAAAGGGACTTGATCGATGAAATGTCACAACACACCTTTGTAAATAACTTGGAGGAATTTAAAAAATCTTCAGCAGACAAAATTGGATTTTTGACTTATGGGGAAGAGCCCCCTCCAAAAAGGTTAGGTCGTGCCCCAGCTCTGGAAGATATCGTTGAAACTAGCTTACAGAAAATGAAAGCTAAGGGAACTCCTTTTTTTATGATGATTGAGGGATCACAAATTGATTGGGGGGGGCATGACAACGATACCGACTATATAATTTCAGAATTTCAGGAATTCAATCTTACCATTCAAAAGGTTTTGGACTATGCAAAAGCAGACGGTAATACACTAGTTATTGTTACCGCAGACCATGAGACGGGTGGATTTGCAATCACTGGAGGTAATTTAAAACGAAGTCGAGTAAAAGGGAGTTTCATTTCGAAAGGACATACTGCTACTATGGTACCTGTCTTTAGCTATGGTCCTAACTCTGTGTTATTTGCAGGGATTTATGAAAACACGGCAATCTTTGATAAAATGCTGCTCGCTCTAAATGGTGCAAGCAAGTAAACAATTACTTTGTCCTTGCATTTGCAACTATTTTTTCTTCAAATTTTGCATCGTCTTCGAGGATTTGATAAAAATCATTCATGAAATCAAACATAGTTTTGAATTCATTAGGATTTGAAAACTCAGATTCAAAACTGGCAACCATTTCCATTAGCTCGGATTTTCTTTCAATAAATTGCTCTCGAACTTCATCAAAATATTCTTGATCTCTTTTAAAACCCCGGTAAATACGGTCTTGAACCGAGCTGATCCCCAGTGAATTATTTACTACAGCATAGCTAGGATTTACCCACCCCGTCATGTCAAAATCGTAGGGAAGTGGAATGAATTCTTTGTCCCGATACATCAATTTCCCATTGTGCTGATAAGCTACTGAAAAGTCGGTATTTCCCAATAAAAATTGAAAAAAAGCATTTTGTACTGAGGTAAGGTGTGCCATCCGTAAAGGATGAACAAATCGTTTATATATTTCTCCTTCATGCCTTTTTGCCACACGTTTATCATCTTCAATTAAGAAGCCTTTAAGTTGAAAACTTTTTGTTTTATCTCTTTTTATTTCTTCAAAATCAATATTGACCCGCTTGGTTTTAAAGTGATAGGGAGATATTTTTTCATAAATCTTATATGCGATGAATTCTTGAAGGACATTATCATTGTTTTCAGCTTCTATTTTACAAGGCATGACTAGCTTCAAGGATTTGTTGCCGTCAAAAAGCGTTCCTTCACGTTGGTTTTTCTTGATTTTCATCTTAATGGGAGGAAAATAACATCTTGAGCGTCTGAAATTCCCACGTGCCCGAAGTTGTACCTCCATTGAAGCCCATTTTTCCTCGTGGAGGTATGCCATTGTAGTTTTTATAAATGTGGAATCGTCAGTCTTGGCATTCATCTCTTTGTTGGAATAACTCAACTTGATTTGTAGAGGGTCTTGATCCTCAAAAAGCTGATCGGATTTCAACTGTTTTTGAGCAGCTGCAACAAGTGAAATCAAAAAAATGAATAATAGAATTCCTTGCTTCTTCATATTATAGTTAATAAATTTACTCAAATATAAGAATAGTTTTATGTCAAGATACCTCATTATTATCAATTTTAGAACGGTTATTACCTTGGCATTATCCTTACTAGTACCCCTTATTGCCTATCAATTTAAAGTGGTGTACAACATAGACCTAACCCTGATGAGTATTGCAATTATCTTTCCTTTGGTTTTTACCATTCGAGGTGCTTTCCGAAGAAGAGAAAAAGCATTGGAGCATTTGAGCCGATTCAGAGCTAGCTTAAAAACAGTGGAAAAATTTTTTCAGAATTCCAAAATGGATGACACCCTAAAAACGGAAAGTAGCCGTCTAGTACTTGAATTAAGTAATGCCCTTTTCAATCATTTGAGCAACAAAAGTGAAGATACCAGCAACTTTGATATTAAAGTAGAAGAATTTTACAAATTCATTGATAAAAGTAAAGAAATCATCTCAAATGGGACTCGGGAGAAGATCTATCGTTTATTTAGAGACATTATAGAAAGTTCGGATAATTTGATTGCCATTCATTCTCACCGAACACCAGTCAGCTTAAAGGCTTATTGTTTGATTTTTATTTATATTTTCCCCGTTGTTTACACCCCTACCATTATCAATAAAATTGGCCTTGAAAATCCAAGTTGGCTCACTTTTTTCATTGTTGCTTTAAGTGAATTTATTTTGATTTCTTTGTATAACATCCAAGATCAAATGGAATATCCTTTTGACGATGAAGGATTGGATGACATCAAATTCAACCTTTTTAAAATCGACAGATAATAAATATTTATCTGTACCTTGTTTATCAGTAACACAAATTGATCAAACCCTTTTGGATTGCTTAACTACCTAAATTAGGCCACCTCCCACTAGTGTTAACTTGTTTTGTGTTTTTATTTTTTTTTATTTAAAATTTA
>CAXGYE010000098.1:0-5780 GCA_964013865.1 uncultured Flavobacteriaceae bacterium | reverse complement strand
GGGGTGCGTGGGGTCGCAGGTTCAAATCCTGTCATCCCGACTTAATTAGAAAAAGCTTTTGGAGTGTTTAAAACCCCAAATTAGGCTAAAGACTCCTTTTGAGAGTAGCATTTCTTAGAGTTCTTTTCCCTTACTTATCCAATTAAATAATCTTTTCCTGAGTAAAAAACTCATGTAAAAAGTAAGAAATATTCTTTGAATAAGTACTGATTTTAACTTTAAGACATAAAGATCGTTTCTGGTCTGTTTTTATCTTTTAAATTTATTATGTTAGTGAAAATTTTATAGTAAAAGCAAATGTACTTATCCATGAAAAAACTTTCCTTAATCTTTACCTTTTCACTGATCTTTCAAATGGGTTGTGCTCAGGACAATCCGCCGATGATTGAAACCCCAACAGAAACCAAATACTCTTATGAGGTTATTGTTGGTGATCTAGAGATTCCGTGGGGTATGGCCTTCATCAGTACCGATGAACTCTTGGTTACTGAAAAGTCGGGTACCCTATACCATGTCAAAGCGGGACAAAAAAGAAAAATAAAGGGTCTTCCTGCTGTGTATGTTCGGGGTCAGGGAGGACTTTTGGACGTGGCACTTCATCCCAAATTTTCAGAAAACAAGATCATTTATATGACCTTAGGTACCAATACAGAAAAAGATGACAAGGGAGGAAACACTGCATTGTACTGCGCTACCCTAAACGGAACAGAACTGAGTGATGTTAAACTACTTTACAAAGCCACTCCCAATTCCAAAAAAGGGCAACACTATGGTTCTCGAATCGTTTTCGACAATGAGGGACATCTTTATTTTGGAGTTGGCGACAGGGGGAACCGAGACGTAAATCCTCAAGATCTGACAAGAGACGGTGGAAAAGTTTATAGGCTCAATTTGGACGGATCCATCCCAGATGACAACCCTTTTGTGAACGAAGCGGAATATAAAAAAGCAGTATTTTCCTATGGGCACCGAAATCCTCAAGGCATGGTTGTTCATCCCGAAACGGGTCAAGTATGGGAAAATGAACATGGCCCGCAGGGGGGTGACGAAATCAATCTCATAAAAAAAGGGGTCAACTATGGGTGGCCCGAAATAACCTACGGGATAAACTACAGCGGAACCTCGATCACAGACAAAACTTCTGCTCCTGATATGGAACAACCCTTTTATTACTGGGTTCCCTCTATTGCTCCTAGTGGAATGGCATTCTCTACCTCTGGTGTTTACAAAGAGTGGAAAGACAATCTCTTTGTTGGATCGTTGAAATTTGAATACTTAGAACGCCTAGTGATTCAAAATAATAAAGTTGTGAAAAGAGAAAAAGTTTTAGACAAGATTGGGAGAGTACGAAATGTGGTAGAAGGTCCAGATGGTTATTTATACCTAGGCGTAGAAGGTAAAGGGATTTTGAAAATTGTTCCTACCTCATGAGAATCTTAATTCTTGGATATTGTTTCGTACTCACTGTTTTATCGACTCAGTTAAAACCACAGAAGAGCAAGGAAGAGAGTATTGCTGCAGGAGAAGAAATCTATCAAGATTTTTGCGTACAATGTCATTTGACGAATGGAGAAGGCGTTTCGGGTGTCTTCCCTCCTCTCAAGGGCTCTGATTATTTGTTTAAAGACATTAAACGCTCTATTGCAGGTATCAAGTATGGGTTAAAAGGGGAAATAACTGTAAATGATGAAATCTACGACGGCGTAATGGTAAACCAAGGTCTGGACCACGAAGAAATTGCAGATGTGATGAATTATATTTTAAATCAATGGGGAAATCAGTCAGAGGAGTTCATCACGCCCCAACAAGTGGCTGAAGTACCCCAGTCGAGATTGCAATAATGAAAAGAGGTTTAAATTGGAATGCGATAAAGTCCATAAAGCGGACCTATCTCGTCTACGGTGGGATCTTGACGGGCTTCCTTATTTGGATGCTGTTTATCGACACCCATTCCTGGACCATTCATTCAGAACTCAATCAGGAAATTGAAAAACTAGAACTTGAAAAAGAAGCGCTAAAAGCGGTCATTAATGCAGATCAGAAAATGATTGACCAACTGCAAAATAAAGATAGTCTAGAGCGTTTTGCAAGAGAACAGTACGGACATAAAAAAGAGAATGAAACTGTATTCATCATTGAAACACAGGACTCAATTGAAGTTCCTTAAAACAAAATAGGAACGGAAACCAAACCCTTAGAATTGGACCAGAGAATCTTTTTTTAAGGACTTAAATAATTGTATTTTTAAACGTTTTAATAAGTCATTTTTATGGGCAAAATCATCGCTATTGCAAACCAAAAGGGAGGTGTAGGAAAAACCACAACAGCAGTCAATTTGGCTGCGGCCTTGGGAATTTTAGAAAAAAAGATTCTTTTGATCGATGCGGATCCACAAGCCAACGCAACTTCGGGATTGGGCGTCAAACTCAAAGATATAACAATCGGGACCTATCAACTTTTGGACCATAGCATAGAAGCAAAACAAGCGGTACATCAAACGAAAAGTACCAATGTAGAATTAATTGCTTCACATATTGATCTTGTCGCCTCTGAAATTGAGTTGGTCGATCAAAAAGAACGAGAATACAAATTAAAATATGCACTCAACGAGATTCAAAATGAATACGACTTTATCCTAATTGACTGTGCCCCTTCATTAGGGTTAATCACCTTGAACGCTTTAGTTGCGGCCCATTCCGTAATTATACCCATTCAATGCGAATATTTTGCTCTTGAAGGGCTGGGGAAACTTTTAAATACCATCAAAAGTGTACAGAAAATCCACAATAAAGAGTTGGATATCGAAGGCCTTTTACTTACCATGTATGACACCCGGCTTCGCCTATCCAACCAAGTAGTTGAGGAAGTGAAAAAACACTTTGGGAAAATGGTTTTTAAAACTATTGTACAAAGAAATATACGGCTCAGTGAAGCTCCTAGTTTTGGAGAAGATATCATTACCTACGATGCCTCAAGCAAAGGTGCCAAAAGCTACTTATCTTTAGGAAGTGAAATCATAAAAAGAAATAAACAGAAGTAATGGCAAAATCAAATCGAAAGCAAGTTTTAGGAAGAGGTCTTTCTGCCTTACTCAATGATCCTGACCATAACATTGATTCTGCTGAAGATAAAAATGCAGCACAAGTAATTGGTAATATCATTGATTTACCTTTGGAGAACATAAGTAACAATCCGTTTCAGCCGCGAACAAATTTCAATGAGGACGTACTCAAAGAACTCAGCGTTTCAATTAAAGAATTAGGTGTTATTCAACCGGTTACAGTTCGGAAAATGAAAGGAGAACAGTACCAACTGGTCTCAGGAGAACGCCGTTTGCGGGCAGCTAAAATGGTCGGACTCTCAAAAATCCCTGCCTATGTCCGTCTAGCTAACGACCAAGAGTCTTTGGAAATGGCTTTGGTAGAAAATATTCAAAGACAAGACCTAGACCCTATTGAGATTGGTCTATCTTATCAACGTCTGATAGAAGAAATTAACTTAACACAGGACCAACTAAGTGAACGTGTGGGTAAAAAACGATCTACAATCACGAATTATATGAGGTTGTTAAAGTTAGACCCTATAATCCAAACCGGGATGAGAGATCAATTCATTTCAATGGGGCACGGACGTGCGCTTGTAAATGTAGAGGATCCAAAAACACAATTGGATTTATACAAACAAATTGTAAAGAAAGGACTTTCTGTTCGTGCCGTCGAGGTTTTGGTACGTAAATTGAAAGACCCTAAAGCTACCTCATCATCTTATGCCTCTCCTTTTATCAAACAAGCAGCGACAGAGTTAGAAAGTTTTTTTGAGACAGCAGTCAATGTAACCGCAAATGACCATGGGAAAGGGGTGTTGAAAATCACTTTTGAGTCGCAAGAAAAACTACAACACATTTTAAATAAAATTAAAGGTGAAAGCTAAACAACTAGGCTTACTTCTCTTTCTGTTTTTTTGTATCCCGATTCATGCTCAGGAAAAAGAAGAAACTCAAACTTTTACCGCTCCAGACAGCCTGAATACTAATTCCAAATACTCTCCAAGAATACAGCGCCTAATCGATGATCCCCTAACCCCCTCTAAAGCGGCTTTTTATTCCGCTGTAGTTCCAGGCTTAGGCCAAGCCTACCTAGGGAAAGCATGGAAAGTTCCTATAATTTATGCCGCCATAGGGGCCTCCTTGTATTATTACGACCAAAATAACAAGATTATGAATTCCTACAGAACTGCTTATAAAAGAAGACTCAACGGCTTTTTTGATGATGAATTTTTAGAAAAGGCCATCCCCATCGAAACGGAGCAACTTTTAATTGGTATGGAATTTCACAAAAACTACAGAGACATCGCCATTGTTCTGGCTGCCGCAGCTTACATGCTCAACATTTTGGAAGCTAATGTGAGTGCTCATTTACTCCAATTCAATGTAAGTGAAGACTTGACTGTAACACCCAACATTATTGTGGATCAAGAGGTCCGAGGCCTTCGTTTGGCTCTAAAATTTTAAAAAAACTATGAAAATTGCACTACTGGGTTACGGACGAATGGGAAAAACAATAGCTTCCTATGCACAACAACGAAATCACCAAATCGTATATATTTTAGATAAAGAACACGAAGAAGGTGCTCTTTCCGAAGCAGAAGTAGCAATCAACTTCAGTGTCCCCGAAGCTGCGGTTTCCAATATTAAAGCAGCTTTGGAACAAAAAATCCCTGTAGTCTCTGGAACCACGGGCTGGTTAGAAAAATATGAAGAGGTCGTCGCTTTTTGCAAAACACACCAAAGTGGTTTTTTATACGCTTCAAATTTTAGCATCGGAGTAAATTTATTTTTTAAAATTAATCAGTTTGTAGCCCAGTTAATGCATCCCCATCAAAGCGCTTACCGACCAGAAATTCAAGAGATTCATCACATTCATAAGTTGGATGCCCCTAGTGGTACAGCGATCAGTATAGCAGAAGGAATCATACAGGAAACGGACTACACGGATTGGGAACTCAACAAAGCATCGCAAGGAACGCTTCCCATAGAGGCACTCAGAGAAGGTGAAGTTCCAGGAACTCATACAGTCCATTATCGTTCCGAAATAGACCAAATCAGTATCAAACACGAAGCTTATAAAAGAGACGGATTTGCCCTAGGTGCTGTCATTGCCGCGGAATGGTTGGCAGGAAAAGAAGGGATTTTCAGTATGGATGATATTCTAAAAATTTCATAATTCTCATTTGATTTTACCCGATACCCTTATCTTTGAAAAAAATACAGCATGACAACTACTGAGTGGATTTTATTCTTTTTTGCCCTCCAAGGAGTTCATTTTTTAGGAACCTGGAAACTCTATAAATCTGCAGGATTTCAGGCATGGCAAGCTGCCGTACCGATTTACAACGCTTTTATTTTAATGAAAATCATCAAGCGTCCTGCTTGGTGGGTCATTTTACTATTTATCCCAACCATCAACCTGATTCTCTTTGGTGTGATTTGGGTAGAAACCCTTCGTAGTTTTGGGAAAAATTCAGCAAAAGACACCGCCTTGGTCTTACTCACTTTTGGGCTCTACATCTTCACCTTAAATTACAGTGCCAATCCTAGGCACCAACCGGATCGCAGTCTACGTCCTAAGACTGGATTTGGCGAAACGATAAGCTCCATTCTTTTCGCGGTAGTCGCTGCAACCCTTGTTCACAACTATTTTATTCAGCCTTATATTATCCCAACAGGTTCTTTGGAAAAATCTTTGTTAATAGGGGATTTCCTTTTTGTGAGTAAATTCCAT
>CAXGYE010000097.1:0-5790 GCA_964013865.1 uncultured Flavobacteriaceae bacterium | reverse complement strand
TCAAAGAGCTCCATCTCATCGTAGATTGGTTTCTTTATTTGCTCAACAACTTTCACAAGCTAAAATTTATTCAGGATCTTTTTTAAGGTGAGTAAAGATACCAATTCTAAAAGGACTCTAGATATTTATTGTGTCCTTTCCTTGGGCTTCCAACTTATTTGCCAATTGACCACAAGCCGCCGCAATATCTTCCCCTCGGGAACGGCGATAGGTAACCTTAATCCGCGCCTGAGTAAGAGCGTGAATGTAAGCATCAATCACTTCTTTGGGGGCTTGTTTCATGCTTGAATTATCGATGGCATTGTACTGGATCAAATTTACTTTTGAAGGAATCTGTCTGCAGAGTTTTACCAATGCTTGAATGTCTTCTTTTTGATCGTTGACCCCTTCCCATACCACATATTCAAAGGTGATTTGTTTTTTGGTGTATTCATACCAGTGAGTCAAAGCCTCGGAAAGTTCGGAAAGTGGAAATTTAGTTGCAAAAGGCATGATCTGCTCACGCACTTCTTGGCGAGCGCTGTGCAGGGAAACTGCCAATCCAAATTTCACTTGGTCGTCTGCCATCTTTCGAATCATTTTAGGAATCCCCGAAGTAGAAAGTGTGATTCTCTTTGGAGACATGCCCAAGCCTTCAGGGTGGGTAATTTTATCAATGGCTTCTAAGACGTTTTTATAATTCATCAACGGTTCTCCCATCCCCATAAAAACGATATTGGAGAGCGGACGTTCAAAATAATAGTTACTCTGCTGGTTCATCGCTACTACCTGATCGTAAATCTCGTCAGCATTTAAGTTACGCATTCGTTTTAAAGCTGCAGTAGCACAAAAAACACAATCTAAGCTACACCCCACCTGAGAAGAAACACAGGCTGTGGTTCGTTTAGAAGTAGGGATCAAAACGGATTCTACAACGAGTTTGTCGTGAAGCTGTACCGCATTTTTAATCGTCCCATCGCTGCTGCGCTGTTGTTGGTCGATGTTGATGTGTTTGATTTCAAAATGCTGTTTTAATAATTCACGGTGATCCAAAGACAGATTGGTCATCAAATCAAAGTTGTGAACTCCTTTTTGCCAAAGCCACTGATACACTTGAGTCCCTTTAAATGAAGGGGCTTTATGTTGTTGGAAAAAGTGCTGTAATTCCTCTTTCTCCAGTGCTCGAATGTCTTTTTTTGATGCTTCCACAATTAGGATTAAAAAAACCGTAAAATTGCGGTTTTGAATTTTAAATTTTACAAGATGAGCATGGCATCACCGTAGGAGTAAAAATTGTATTTCTCTTTTATGGCTACACTGTAGGCATGTTTGATAAAATCCGGATCAGCAAAGGCAGAAACCATCATCAACAAGGTAGACTTCGGAGTGTGGAAGTTGGTGATCATACTGTTTGCGATAGAAAAATCATAAGGAGGGAAAATAAATTTATGGGTCCATCCTTGGTATTCATTCAACAATCCCGAGGAAGAGACCGAACTTTCAAGTCCTCTCATTACGGTAGTCCCTACAGCACAGATTTTTTTGCGCTCAGCTTTTGCACGGTTTACTTTTTCTACAGCCAATGCATCGATAATCAGTTCTTCAGAATCCATTTTGTGTTTGGATAAGTCCTCTACCTCTACAGGGCTAAAGGTTCCCAATCCTACATGAAGTGTCAATTCGGCTAAATCGATTCCCTTGATCTCCAAACGCTTCAACAAATGCTTGGAAAAGTGAAGTCCCGCAGTAGGTGCCGCTACGGCTCCTTCGTGCTTGGCATAGATCGTTTGGTAGCGTTCTTGATCATCTTCTTCGATGGGTCTGTTAATGTATTTAGGCAAAGGGGTTTGACCTAGTTCTTTGAGTTTAGATCGAAATTCAGCATAACTTCCATCGAATAAAAACCGCAGGGTTCTTCCCCTGGAAGTAGTATTGTCAATAACCTCAGCGACTAAGCTATCATCGTCTCCGAAATAAAGTTTGTTTCCAATTCGAATTTTTCGTGCAGGATCTACCAGTACATCCCAAAGGCGTTGTTCTTGATTCAGTTCGCGGAGTAAAAATACTTCGATTCGCGCCCCCGTTTTTTCCTTATTTCCAAAGAGTCGCGCAGGAAATACTTTGGTATTGTTAAGGACCATAACATCCCCTTCGTCAAAAAAATTGATTACGTCTTTGAACGTGTGATGTTCTATGGTTTCCTCCTTGCGGTTTAAAACCATCAATCTGGATTCATCTCGGTCTGGTGCGGGTCTTTGGGCTAAGAGTACTTTGGGAAGGTCAAATTGAAAATTAGAAAGCTTCATTAATAAATTTTAGAATGCAAATATACCATCTTGGCCTAGGGGTTGTCAAGTAAATTGGCAATTATATCTCTTTAATTTGAAAATGGAGCTGATTCAGGTCTTCCCAAAAACTGGGATAAGACTTGGAAACCACCTCTGCATCCTCTATAGATAAAGGAATTTTTAAAGCCAAAGGAGCAAAGGCCATGGCCATTCGATGATCGTTGTAGGTAGGGATCGCGCAGTCTTTTATAAAATTAGCCCCTGGAGATAAATGCAGGCTGTGTTCGGTGACGGAAAGGGTTGCTCCGAGTTTCGTCAGTTCTGTATCTAAAGCAACCAATCGGTCGGTTTCTTTAATCTTTAAGGTGTGTAAGCCCTTTAAATCACATCCAATTCCCAAGCCGTAACAACTTACCGCAATAGTTTGTGCAATGTCAGGGGCTTCGGAAAGGTCCCATTGAATTCGTTCAGGAAGTTTGATTTTTTCTTTAGTTAAAATCAATCGATGGCCTTCAAAACGGGAATTTACTCCGAGCTCTTTGTAGATGGATCGCAATACGGAATCGCCTTGGAGACTTTCCTGTTTATAACTTTCCAAGTGAATTGTCGCCTCCTCAGAAAGGGCTGCAATACTAAAAAAGTAGGATGCCGAACTCCAATCCGACTCGACAACTTGAAGCGTTTTCTTTGGTTGGGACTGGTGCTCCACTCGGATGTGTTGTCCTTGAAATGCAGTGGATACCCCAAAATTATTCAACAAGGCTAAGGTCATTTTGATGTAGGGGACTGAAGTTATTTTTCCTTCGAGGTGTAATTCGACCCCCTGCTCTAAAACAGGACCTAAAAGCAACAGTGCAGAGATGTACTGACTACTGACATCAGCGGGGAGATGAACCGCTCCGCCTTTTAGTTTTTTCCCTTGGATACGCAAAGGAGGATAGCCTTCCTCTTTTTCATACTGAATGGAGGCGCCCAAGCTGCGCAATGCCTCTACTAAGATTTTAATGGGACGTTCCTGCATACGAGTAGAACCTGTCAATACGACTTCTCTCCCTTCAAGTTGGGAAAAATATGCAGTCAAAAAACGCATGGCAGTCCCTGCATGATGAATGTTTATTCGGCCAGAAGAAGTAATTAAGGCCTCTTGCATGACCTTGCTGTCATCAGAATTGGAAACATTTTCAATTTCAAATCCTCGAAAAAGAGCCTGTAAGAGAAGAAGGCGATTGGTTTCACTTTTAGACCCTGTGATACGCAATGTGCCGTTGCATCTTCGGGAATCGTGGTCGAGTTTTAGATGCATCTTTAGACTAGGATTTTAATTTGGGGTTTTGGTGGTGGCGGTTGTGGTCGCGCTTTGTTTTTTGTTCTAACTTTTTTTCAAAAGCTGCGCTTAAATCTACCCCTGTCTGGTTGGCAAGACACAAGGCCACAAAAACAACATCAGCTAGTTCTTCTCCCAAATCTTTTTCTCGATCGCTTGGTTTTTCGGATTGTTCCCCATACCGTCGAGCAATGATACGGGCGACTTCCCCTACCTCTTCGGTGAGTTGTGCCATATTCGTCAACTCGTTAAAATAACGAACCCCATGAGTTTTAATCCAATCGTCAACAGCTTTTTGTGCTCCGCTTAATTCCATGTTCAAAAATAAGGATTAATGTTGGCTTTTCGTTCCCCCTACTGGTCTTAGTTAAACATTTGGTTCAATTCATTTAAAGAATATACGATCGGACATTTGTCGTGTTCTGACTCGTTGTGAGAATTAAAATGAACGGCATGCATTCCACATTGTAAAGCACCTTCTATATCGGCTTCGAGACTATCCCCGACCATCAAGGAGTGTTCTACCCTCGCTTGTGTCTCTTGAATAGCCGTTTCAAAAATTTTAGGATGGGGTTTTTTAAATCCTACTTTTTCTGCAGTAAAGGTAAATTCAAAATAAGGCTGCAAACCCGAATTGGCTAATTTGTAATGCTGTACGGACTCAAAACCATTGGTGATGATGTGCAAGCTGTAGTCTTTACTTAAGTTTTGTAACAGCTCGTGTGCCCCCTCAAAAACATGAGTAAAAGTGCTTAACTTTTCAATATACAAGGCTGCAATTTGATTGATTTGAGGGTGGGCTATATCAAATTTTAACGTTTCAAACGTTTTTGCCAGACGATTGAATCGCAATTCCTCCTGACTGATTTTATTTTCTCTGTAAAGTTTCCAATAGTAGTGGTTGATCGGATTGTAGTGGTTGAGAAAATCCTTCAAATCAATCGATAAATTGAGTTCCTTAAAAATAAAATCAAATGTCAAAGCAGAATTCTTTTCAAAATCCCACAAGGTATGGTCCAAATCAAAAAAAATGTCAGTAAGCTGCTCCTTAGGTATCACGAATATAGTCTTGGAATCCTTTTTGAAAGGTATTGTTTTTCAAACTGGGATGCAAAAAACCGTTGGTTAAAACTAAAGTAAATTTTCCACTGGCTAGGGGAAGTGCGTTAGAGTAAACTTTCATTTTTTCAAAAGCAGTAACCTCATCCATTTTCCGGAGCGCTTCTTCACTAGCAAAAATGGGGTGCACTTTTAAAGGCAATTGAAATTCGTTAGAAATATCGTAAAAGAAAAAAGGAGTGGCGGTTCCCGCCCGATACCCCAAACGATCTTTATACCCCATGCTGTAATCTGAAACAAATTCAGCATTGATAAAAGCACTGTATTCTTTGGAGAGCTCTTGGAGGGAATCACTCAGCCGAATGGAAGACAACACCCGGTGTGTCAAAGCCTGCAAATCGTTCTTTTCCCGAGTCAACTGCTGGTCAGGAAACCGCTGTGCTTTTACAGAAGCAAGTACTCCTAAAGGAAAAAAATCACTCACTTGTTTGATGCGCTTTCGAAAACTTAGATTGAATATCGAAATAGTGGATTGGAAGGCAGAACTTTTGGCAAAGAGAAAAAATACTTTCGGACGAAGTAAGCTTTGGGAAAACCAAGCGTTCCACGAATCGAAGCTGTCATAGGGATCGGGTTGCAAACGGAATAAAACAGAGAGTTGTGTTGCCAGTGCCCGAAGATTTAATTTCCAAAGAGATTTAAAAAAATCTCCCAATGCAACTAAAGGCGATTGGTGGCGGTATTGAAAAGCGAGCGGCACTTCGATGAGGATTTCTTTTTGAGGTTTCGAGGTTTTATTGAGGCTAAATTCCTCAAAATATGCTTTTACAATTGTACTAAAATGGGCCACCCACAAATCGACCACAGGGCGTTCTAAAAAATCGTGCTGACAGGCAAGGCTTTCCCTAGGGTCAAAATGTCCTGCTGCATTTTTTAAATGAGGTACTGCCTCTTCATAGCGACTCATCAGATAAAAACTCGCCGCAAAAAAATCATAGGGACAAGGACCTTCCTCCTGAGTTTTAAAAAAAATGGGGAGTCCCTCCCAAGAGTCCATTTGAATGGTTTGTGATTGAACTCCCTGCTCAAACAAAAGAGCATGCGATGCAATAAAAAATTCATCCCCTAACCGTGTGCGGG
>CAXGYE010000096.1:0-5801 GCA_964013865.1 uncultured Flavobacteriaceae bacterium | reverse complement strand
GCACCTTCTACATTTGCTTGGCTAAAGATCCAGTGAACTTTAAATTGCTCAGGATAGGCTTCTTCAAGCGAACGTAATTCCTTATAAAATAGAGTTTGATCTGGGGTTTTATTTCCATAAACTAAAGTAAAATGAAGAGAAAAATTTTGATGTAAAACCGATTTTAAAATAGACATAATCGGAGTAATTCCACTTCCAGCAGCTACTGCCATGATCGGGGCTTGGTCTCGCTCTGCTTCATAAATAAAGCGGCCTTCAGGAAGGCCAACCTGTATGGGATCACCAACCTTAAGTTTCTGATTGACGTAGGTAGAAAACACGCCTTTTGGAACTTCTTTAACGCCCACCTGAAGAATTCCTTCATGTGGCGCAGAACAAATCGAATACGAACGACGCACAGCAGCACCCTCAATGGGGAGCTCTAAGGACACATATTGTCCCGGGAGGAATTGGTATTTAGGCACTAAGTTTTCAGGGACCGCGATACTGAGAACAACGGCTTCTGAAGTCAATCGATCTATTGCAGCAATTTGCAATGTGTGAAATTCAGACATAGCTTTTTTTTGGTAAATTTAGGAAAATGATTATCATTGATAATTCAATTGTTGAAAAACAAATTCATGGCCTCCTATTCTGTTATCGACAACATTAAGCTTTCAAAAAAAAAATTTTTTAGAGCTCCCCAATGGGAACTAAAACTCGCCATTCGCATTTTGATTGGTTTTGTTGTATTGTACTCTCTTACTGCATTTTTATTTCTGGGAGTAGGAATTTACTTTATTGCTCAAAAAAGTGCCCCAGAACAAAATCCAGTTTTTTTAATCAATCAATTTTTAATTTATTACTTCGGGATTGACCTTTTGGTCCGTTATTTTGTCCAAAACCTTCCTATAACGGATATCAAACCGCTGTTGATCCAACCCATCTCTAAAAATAAAATTGTTCAAGGGGTCATGCTGCGGTCCTTGGGTTCGTTTTTCAATTGGATTCCACTGGTCATTTTACTCCCTTTTTGTATTGTTTACACCTTGAATGAAACGACAACTTATACCTTGTGGACCTGGCTTTTGGGAGTTCTCTTTTTTGTGGGGGTCAATAATTTTTTAGTTTTTTTCATCAATAAAAGTCGCGTTGTGGCAGTGAGTCTTTTTCTGCTTCTACTGCTGGGATCGATTTTTCAAAATGTACTGGACGTTCCGCTGCTGTCTTTTTTTGAAAAAGGATATGATTTTCTCTTTCTAAATCCTGAAGCAGTTGTAGTCCCCCTTTTGCTATTTACTGTAACGATTGGGGTACAATACGTTTTTTTAAAAAAGCAATTGTATCTCGACAAAGGATTTAGCACAAAAAAAGAGCGCATTGTAGGATCTGGATTAACCGTTTTTGACCGAGTCGGGAGCCTGGGTGTTTTTATAAAAAATGACATCCGATTGATTTTGAGAAATATTCGTGCCCGTCAAGTTGTTTTTATGGGCTTTTTGTTTCTTTTTTATGGAATCATCTTTTTTACTCAAGAGGTTTATATGGAATCCTATGTAATGTTGATTTTTGCAGGGATTTTTACGACAGGAGGCTTTATGCTCACCTTTGGACAATTGGTTCCGGCCTGGGATAGTGAATACTTTAGTTTTTTGATGTGTCAAAACATCCCTTACAGAAACTACTTGAAGTCCAAACTGTATCTGATGATGTTTTCTGTAGTCCTCTCACTAATTTTATCCTTACCCTATTTGTATTTTGGTATAAAAATCATGATAATCATTTTAGCGACTGCCATTTTTAATTTTGGGATGGGCAGTTTTATCACGTTGTATTCTGGAGCGTTTAACGCAACACCAGTAAAACTAAATGTCAAAGCCAAAGCATTTGAAAATACGCAAAACTTCAGCTTCACCCAATTGCTCTTTACCCTTCCCAAGCTTGTCCTGCCGGTCTTGGTGTTTTATGTTCCCTTTCAGTTTTTTGGATTTTCGGCAGGGATTATCGGACTGAGCCTAACCGGACTTTTGGGATTGCTGTTCAACGGGTTTTTACTGAGCATAATTGAGAAGACCTATCAAAAAAGAAAACATCAAACCCTGTCTTCATTTCAAAAAACATAATTATGATTACGGTTACTAATCTATCAAAAACCTATGGGGGAACTCTTGTTCTGGAGCTTCCTGAGTTATGCATCCCAAAAGGTCAACGCTTTGGACTAGTAGGAAATAACGGAGCGGGCAAAACAACCTTTTTTAGTTTGCTTTTAGATTTGATTGAAAGGAGTAGTGGTCGTATTACGATCAATGCGATAGATGTCCAATCTAGTGAAGAGTGGAAACCCTTTACGGCTGCATTTATAGACGAGAGTTATTTGATCGGTTATTTAACGGTCGAAGAGTACTACTATTTTTTGGGTAGCCTTCGAGGCTTAAGCACAAAAGAAATTGACGAATGGGTGTTGGGTTATGAAACGTTTTTCAACGGAGAAATTCTAGGGAAAAAGAAATACCTTCGAGATCTCTCGAAAGGGAATCAAAAAAAGGTAGGAATCGTTGGTAGCTTGATCGGCACTCCAGATCTGGTGATTTTAGACGAGCCTTTTGCAAACTTAGACCCCAGTTCTCAAATCGGGTTAAAAAAATTAATCGAAGACATTGCAAAAAAAAGCAAAATCACCTTTTTGATTTCAAGTCATGATTTGACTCATGTAACTGAAGTTTGTGACCGAATCGTCTTATTAGAAAAAGGGAAAATACTGAAAGACATCGAGACAAGCTCATCTACTTTGAATGAATTGGAATCGTATTTTAGATTTAAAGAATAAATAAATATACTAAACGCCCTTTTATTAAGTTATTAGCTAGTAATATCATATCAATGCTCCTTAGGCGATATACCTTCCTGTCCACCACATTGCTCTTCCTCTTTTGGGTGTCTTGTAGCACAACAAAAAAAGGGGTGTTGAATAAAGGGTATCACGCTTTGACAACCAAGTACAATGTTTTATTTAATGGAAAAGAAGCGTTTTCTGTTGGCGAAGCGATTTTAGAAGAAGCGTTTGAAGATAATTTTTATGAACTACTTCCTGTAGAACCGATCAATTTACGTGGGGAAAACATCGATGAAACCACGATTGTACCGGGTTTTGACCGCGCAGAAGAAAAAGCTGTAAAAAGTATACAAAAGCATTCCATCAACATCAACGATATCCAATACAACAGTCAAATGGATGAAGCTTATCTTCTTTTGGGGAAGGCACGTTATTTTGACCGTCGTTTTTTTCCAGCCTTGGAAGCCTTTAATTTTCTCCTAGAAAGTGGGGCCAATGTATCTAACTTTGTAGCAGGAAAAATATGGAGAGAAAAGACAAACATCCGACTCAGGAACGTAGAACTTGCCATAGGCAATCTAACTCCTCTTGCCAGAACACTAGCTTCAAAAAACCGCTTTTACCCCCTTGCTAATGCCACCCTTGCCGACGCATACATAAACTTAAAACAATTAGATTCGGCAGCGTTTTATATCAAAAGGGCCGCTTTAAAAGAACCTAAAAGGAAAAACAGAGCTCGGTATTTATTCATTACAGGACAACTTTTTGAAAGCTTGGGTAAAAGAGATTCAGCGCAATGGGCTTATTCGGAGATTCTCGCACTAAAAAGGAAAGCTCCTAGAAAATTTTTAATTCAAGCAGAAATCAAAAACAGCTTGGAAGATACTGAAATAGGTTTTGAAGAACGTGTCGTAATATTGCAAAAACTGTTGAAAAACTATGAAAACCAGCCTTTTGAGCACGTTTTAAATCGAGCAATTGCAAATCTTTATTTACAACAAAACCAAGACAGTACTGCTTTAGTTTTTTTTAATAAGTCATTGGCATCTCCTTCATTGGATACCTACACCGAGATTCAAAATTTCCAAGACTTAGCAGACTTCCATTTTTCAAAAGGAGCGTATTTAAAATCGGGAAGCTTCTTAGATAAATTATTACCTCTTTTTGACGAAAAAACGACTGTCTACAAAAAATTAAAAAGAAAACGAGACAATTTGGACGAAGTCATCGCGTATGAAAAAACTGTTCAGGATACAGATAGCATTTTAGGATTGATCGCTTTATCAAAATCTGCACAGTTGGCATATTTCGAAAACTATATTGAAGAAAAACAGCAAAAAGTGGGGAAAAAACTCCAACAAGAGAATGCCCAAAAACGATTTCAATTTTTAAATCGTACAAAATCATCTTTTTATTTTTACAACCCAAACCAACTTCTTCAAGGGAAACAAACCTATTTGGCCAATTGGGGAAACCGTCCCAATGCGGACAATTGGAGAAGTGCCAGTGCGATTATAAATCTAAGCCTCGAAGAAGAAAATGGCGAACTTTTGAAAGAGGGTACGGCATCAATTATTCAAGAAACTCCAGAAAGTTTTATTGCGGAATTACCCAAAACAGAGAGGGAGAAAGACAGCCTGATCCTACTCAACCAAAAAGCGTATTTACAGTTGGGAATGATTTATAAAGAAAAGTTTAATGACTTTCCTTTGGCGCAACAACGCCTGCAAAAAGTATTGTCCTTAGACCCGACAGATGAGATCACTGTGCAAGCGCTCTACCACCTTTACCGAATGGAAGAGCAAGAGGAATCCACAAATGCGGATACGTACAAACAACAATTGATCGCAAATTATCCGGAGACCCCCTTTGCACGGTTGTTGTCAGATCCTGAAAATTATGATACTACAGAACTGATTACACCCGAAACCTTATATGCCAAAGCACTAGACTTATTCGAAAACCAACAGCTTTTAAAAACTCTAGAAGCCTTAGAAGAGTTGACTGTATTGGCAAGTGGTAGTTCCATTGAGCCTAAAATCAATTTGCTTAAAGCTCACACCCTAGGACGGTTAAATGGAATTGCAGCCTGGAAAGTATCATTGAATGAAGTGGCGACAAATTTTAGCGCCGTTGAAGAAGGGATTCGGGCAAAAGCTCTTTTGGAAGAGGTTGAAGCGCTCAATGATTTGGAAGAAACGGGAGTGATTTATAAAAACTATAAATGGGTATTTCCTTTTACTTTAGCTGAAAAACAAAACGCACAGGATTTTTTAAAAATTCTAGAAAAAGAGGTTAAATCCCATAATAGATTCTGGAGTGTGAGCTTGGACACTTACAATCCGGACTTTGTTTTTGTTGTGGTCCATGGCATTCGTGACCCAAAAGAGATCGAAAATTGGAAGACACAACAGAAGCGCTACAAAAGTAAAGCTGAGCAAAATGATAATTTTGTAACTTTGGCGTCCCAATATCGGGAGTACATGAAAAATAAAACCTGGATAAACAATCTATAATGAGAGGAACAGAGAATAACGGGCAGTATAGCAAAATCGATAAAAACACAATTTTTAAAGGGTCTATAAATGCTAAAACAGACATCCGAATTGACGGGACCGTAGAAGGTGATGTCGTCACTTCTGGCAAAGTAATTTTTGGAAAAGAAGCAAAGGTAATAGGAAAGGTCTTGTGCAACAATGCCGACATTGAAGGAACATTTGATGGAGAACTAACGGTCTCAGGGACATTGAATTTAAAATCAGGGTCTAATGTCAAAGGTAAAGTGCGGATTCAAAAATTAATTGTAGAGTCGGGTGCAACCTTTAATGCAAATTGTTCCATGCATTCTGCCGAAGACGGCGTTAAAAAGCTAAAAAAAGTCAATGAAAAAGAGGAGGAAGCCGAACCAGTGGCTAATATTCTCTAGTCTCGCTTTTCAAATCGCCCTAATCATGTGGGCAAGCATCCGTTTAGGGCAATATTTAGATCA
>CAXGYE010000095.1:0-5832 GCA_964013865.1 uncultured Flavobacteriaceae bacterium | reverse complement strand
CATTAAGCAATCTTTCTGAATACGATGCTGATGCTTTACCCGATGGGAGCCCTTTCGAAATACATTTAGTTGTTTCTGAATGGAATAAAAAGATTACGGAAGCACTACTTCTAGGAGCGAAAACAACTTTAATTCAATCTGGTGTTCTTCCCGAAAACATCAAAACCTGGAAGGTTCCGGGAAGTTTTGAACTTATTTATGGGTCTAAAAAAGCCCAACGAGAGAGCCCACATGCAGTAATTGCTATCGGTAGCTTGATTCAAGGAGAAACCTCACACTTTGATTTTGTCTGTCAGGCGGTTTCTCAGGGAATAAAAGACTTAAATGTGAATTCAGCTGTTCCAGTGATTTTTTGTGTTTTGACGGATCATACGCTGGAACAAGCTCAGGATCGCAGTGGAGGAAAACACGGCAATAAAGGAGTAGAAGCCGCAGTAGCTGCACTCCAAATGGCTGATTTAAAGCCAAAACAGGGATAACTTTCTCGTACAAGAGTTTTTCAGTTAATCGCTTTCTCGTACCTTTGGGTTATGTTGAAACCAAACCTATTCAATCTTCGTAAAAACAGACGGTACAACTATACACCACGCTATTACAAGGGAAAAGACCAAGGCAACATCTATGATTTTGACTCCAAGTTTTCTAAATATCGGGATACGTACAACAGTAACGATTTTGGCCAGCAGTGGAGTGAAATGCGAACGCAAATGCGAACCCGAAAAAATCGTTCTGTCTCTTTGCGTTTGTTACTTATTATCCTTGCTTTAGTATTTGTTTGTCTTTATATTTTAGATTTTGATTTGAGCATTTTTATGCAACCCAATTGATGAGTTCTAGAATCGCGCTTTTACCGGATCACGTAGCTAACCAAATAGCAGCAGGAGAAGTCATCCAACGTCCCGCCTCTGTGGTCAAAGAACTCCTGGAAAATGCGGTGGATGCACAAGCACAAACGATCCAACTCATCATCAAAAATGCTGGAAAAACCTTAATTCAAGTCATTGATGACGGAATGGGGATGAACAGTACGGACATTCGTTTGGCTTTCGAACGACACGCCACCTCAAAAATCAATGTAGCGGAAGATTTATTTGCCTTAAACACCAAGGGGTTTCGGGGGGAGGCCTTGGCTTCTATCGCGGCAATTGCTCATGTGGAAACCCATACACGCACCGAAGCTGATGAGGTTTCTCATTGTTTAAAAATCGAAGGGAGTAAGGTAGTGGATCAGACTTTATCCACCCAGCCGAAGGGAACTTCCATAGCTGTTAAAAGTTTGTTTTACAACATACCAGCCCGGAGAAATTTTCTAAAATCAGATACCGTAGAACTCCGTCATGTGATTGATGAATTCCAGCGGGTAGCACTTGCACATCCCGAGATTAAATTTTTGTTTTTTAACAATGGTAGCGAATTATTTGATCTACCTCCCGCCGTATTGAGAAAACGAATCAGTGGTGTTTTTGGAGCAAAATGGGATACAAACTTAGTGCCTACGGAAGAAACAACCTCCTTAGCCACCCTAACTGGGTTTGTGCTCAAACCTGAATTTGCTAAAAAAACGAGAGGCCAGCAATTTTTCTTTGTGAACAACCGTTTTATAAAAAGTCCTTTTTTGCATCATGCGGTCAGTAGTGCTTTTGAAGGTTTATTAAAACCCGGGTATCACCCAGGGTATTTTTTGTATTTAACCGTTGACCCAAAAACAATAGATATTAATATTCATCCTACCAAAACTGAAATTAAATTTGAGGAAGAGCAAAGTGTTTACGCCATATTACGTTCTGCTGTAAAGCACAGTTTAGGGGTATTTCAGGTGGTGCCCACCTTAGATTTTGAGCAAAATACAGCCTTGGATGTACCCTATGCATTCAAAGAAAAGATACCTACACCACCTCCCATTGAAGTGGATTCAAGTTTCAATCCTTTTCGCTCCTCGGCCCCAATCTCAAAACCCAAAAAAGAAGAGTGGGAGGGGATACTTTCTGGGATTCAAATCGATGCTCCTGTTTTGGAAAAGGAGACAGCGGAATCCTTGATTGATGTTCCTCAAACTACGCGTTTGTTTCAGTTGTTTCACAAATACATCGTTTGTCCTTTGCAAACCCGCATGTTACTCATTGACCAAAACCGAGCACATCAGCGGATCTTATACGAACAGTTTTTGAGCTCGATAACAGCTAAAAAGGGAGTGAGTCAGCAATTGCTTTTTCCTTTAGAGATGTTCCTGAATCCAGCCCAAATGCTTGAGTATAAACAAATGAATGAAATTCTCGAATCCCTAGGGTTTCAAATCGAATTAAAAAAAGATCGAGTGTTGCAGGTACTTGGAAGTCCGGAGCATTGTCCCCCTTCCAAAATTGAGTCTCTATTGGAAAACTTACTCTCTGGCGAAAGTACAGACCGATCCATAGCGCACTTTAGTCAGGCCGATCAAATTGCCAAAACCATGGCGAAAAACTTGGCAATTAAAACAGGGGAGCCCCTCCAGGTAGAAGAGCAGCAAGTATTGCTCGATGATTTTTTTGGGTGTAAAGAAACAAATGTTTCTCCCTTCAACAAGCCTATTTTTATTACTTTAGAGAAGCGTGAAATCGAACAAAAACTAAATTAAATGCGGAACATCACAGAGACCGTTAAGCATCTTTTGATTATTAATATCATTTTTTTTATCGCTTCACTTTCCTTAGGAGAGGTCGTTTATGACTTGTTTGCGCTACACTATCCTTCCAATTCAAAGTTTCAATATTGGCAGCCGCTAACCCATATGTTTATGCATGGAGATTTGAGTCACATCTTCTTTAATATGTTTGGGTTGTACATGTTTGGAACTCCTATCGAGCAAATGTGGGGTAGAAACAAATTTATTTTCTTTTACTTGTCCACTGGTTTTGGGGCTGCAGCATTACAATTGCTTCTTTATTATTATCAAATTAGTAGTGTTTCAGACCTTTTATTAGCCGAGGGGCTAAATGCTTCTGAAATAAGTAGTTTTTTCCAAACCAGTGATCTCTCTTATAATTTGGTAGACCGCATCGGTAGAGCGGAATTAATTTCGAGTTTGTCAGCATTTAATGGGGTGATGGTTGGGGCATCTGGAGCTTTATACGGTGTTCTAGTGGCTTTTGCTTTTCTGTTTCCCAACGCGCGTCTGATGTTACTTTTTCCACCTATTCCCGTGAAGGCTAAAGTCCTAGTCCCTTTGCTGATTTTAGGAGATTTATTTTTTGGATTTACTTCTTATTCCATTGGGCCCATTGCACATTTTGCGCATGTAGGGGGGGCTATCACAGGATTGATTATGATGTGGTATTGGAAGAAGAATCAATTTGATAAAAACCGTTGGGATTTATGACTTTTAGAGAACAACTCCGTTATCGGCTTCAGCAATTGAATGGAGCAGAAAAACTCATTTTGATCAATGTCGCTTGTTTTGTGTTGCCTTTGTTCGTAAAGACTCTTTTATTTTTATTCAATATTCCTTCGGGGATGTTTCTCGGTTGGTTTGAACTTTCCTCGTCTTGGGGTGATTTACTTTTTAAGCCTTGGACCCTAGTTACGTACAGCTTTTTACATTCGGGATTTTTCCATCTGTTTTGGAATATGTACCTGCTTTTTTTTGCATCCCGATTGTTTTTAAATTTATTTCAAGCAAAAACTTTTTTTAATGTGTATTTCTTAGGCGTGCTTATTGGAGGTTTCACGTTTATGGCCAGCTATGCTTTATTTCCCGCGTTTCAAAACAGTTCCCCGATGATGATCGGGGCTTCTGCAGGGGTCATGGCGGTATTAATTTTTATGTCCACCTACTCTCCAGATCTAGAGGTACGTCTTATTTTATTTAATGTAAAACTTCGGTATCTAGGTCTTGCTTTTGTGCTTCTAGATGTGATTCAAATCCCCTACGGTAACGCTGGAGGTCATATAGCCCACATAGGAGGAGCCGCCTTGGGTTTTTTTTATGTGCAACGATTAAATAAGGGAACAGATATTGGTGTCCCCTTTGAACGTTTTGTGGAGTCCATTTCGAAAATCCTTACGAAAAAATCTTCACTAAAAACCGTCTATAGAAATACTTCCAACAAAAAGACTTCCACGGGTTCTCCACAAAAAGATACTGATTTACAGAAACGCGTCGATGAGATACTGGATAAAATAAGTGCTTCGGGTTATGAAAGCCTAACTAAACAAGAAAAAGATTTTCTTTTTCGTGCAGGGAAAAAGTAAGGTAAGATTATGAAACGCAAATCGTTTTTACCTCAGCTGGTTTTGGCAATCAACCTTATTTTTCTTCTACTCCAGTTGTTCGCCATGGATTCTTTCGGTTTAGGATTTGAATTTTCCGTCCTTTCTTTGGTAGTTCCTTTATTATGTCTAATCAATTTTATTTTTTTTATTTATTGGACGCTACGATTGAAATGGCCATCGCTTCTTTTTTTGATTGCCTTTGCTTGGAGCTTTGAATCTTGGCAGTTGTTGTATCAATTTAAGTCAAAAGGAATTATAACTTCAAAAGGACTCCATGTGATGAGTTATAACGTGCGTTCCTTCAATCGTTTTAACTGGCTGGATATTGAAGACGTCCCTACAGCTATAGCTAATTTTGTAAAGACTACGGATCCCGATGTTGTTTGCTTTCAAGAATATGCCAAGGACAACGCCCCCCTTTTTAAAGAATTTCCTTATCAGGTATTTTTACCCTATGTGCCAAACGGTCGGATTGGATCCTGTGTCATTTCCAAATACCCCATTTTGAATTCAAAGAAAATCACTTTTGAAGCTTCTAAAAATGGAGGAATGCAAGGCGATTTGGTTTGGAAACAAGACACCCTCAGGCTTTACAACATTCATTTTGAATCCTTGCGAATCGATTCTAAAGACACGCTCTTTTCTCCAGAATATTCAAAGAAATTTAATACTAAACTAGAACGTGTCTTTGAATTACAAAATAAACAAGTGGCTCAATTTGAGACGTTAGCCTCTACCAATCGTTTTCCTGAAATCCTCTGTACCGACTTGAATAACAATTCGTTTTCTAAAAGTTATAAATCACTTGCTTCCGCGCGAATCGATGCATTTAAACAGAAAGGGAAAGGTTTCGGTGCTACCCATCAGTTCTCTTTTTTCCCTTTACGGATTGATTACATACTGACCGCACCAAACTTTAAGATTGTTGATTTTCAAACCCATGACGTTGTACTTTCAGATCACAAACCGATTTCAGCGCGGTTGAGTTGGCGTTAAGAGTTTTACTCGAAGACTTTTTTAAAATAAGTACCGCTGTTGGGTCCTAGATTGAACAAAACGTCCAGAATACTTAGGTTTGGTATAAAACCAAACTTTGTTTCAAAAACCTGAGTATAGGTCTGAAAGTTTTCAGCCTCTTGAGATTTTGCTACGATAAGATGGTCCATCCGTTTTTGTTTATTGGGATTCCAACGTACAATTTCATAGGAAAACGAGAGGTCCAATAAAGCCATAATCTGAGTGAGCAAGCTGAGATTGAAGTCAAATAGTAAGACTGTTTTTTCTTGATAAAAATATTCTAAATCGGCCTCATAAAATTCAAAGTAGGGAGCAGAGCGATAGGCAGCGCAAATTGATTTCCAATGTTGTTTTTGCCAGTCCATATCATAAGCAATACAGACCTCTTTATCTAAAGATTTGATATGCCCGTGAGTATGACGAATGGGTACGGTTAGTTTCAGTTTTCCGTTAGCTCCGTAGATTTCAGTTCGGTTTCGAAAGGTTTGTTTTTGGTAGTTGGTGGACCCAGTGAAATAAATTTTTTGCTGTTGGACGATCCAAGCACAGTACTTCACGTTAGGAAGA
>CAXGYE010000094.1:0-5898 GCA_964013865.1 uncultured Flavobacteriaceae bacterium | reverse complement strand
CTCCTGACATGAAAAAAAGCTAAGAAAGATTAAAAGCGCAGTAACGCGATACATGCTCATTGTGTTTTTACAAATTTCGGTACTTATTTGTTTTGAATGAGTCCTCTGGTCCAAAAGTTATTCCCATTTTTTTAAACGTTAGTTTACCACAATTTCAAAAGGATGTTTTAAGTTTTTAAAATTTTCAAGATCGGCTTTGATGGAACCGACCAAGATGTCTGCTTGTAATCGGACAGGGAGTCTGTTTTTGTCATCAGAAACCCAAAGTGTAACACTTTCTTGTTCTTCAAAAACGCGCCCCGACTGGACCAAAGGACGAAACTTCATACACTGAATTTTTCCAAATTTAGAATTGACGGTTTCCTTTCCAAGATATTTCAGTTTGAACACATAGTTTTCATTATCAAAAAACATATTGATGTCAAAACTTGCATTGATTGGAATCTCCTCTTTGGGATAAAAATTACGCAAATAGTAAAAACAAGAAATTAGGTCTTGAACCCCATCCGTAACTGAAAATTCGTTGATTTCCCCCTTTTTTTTATCGTTTACAATAGCCGTACCTTTTTCTTGGTCAAAATCTATTTCAATATTCTTGGTGTAGCCCCCTTCGTTGATGTCTCGAACAAACTTGTAGGGCTGTACGGTTGTTTCATCAAAATAACTTTCGTAATAATCTTCTACTTTAAAAAACCAACGTGCCAAACCCGTGGTCTCTCCAAAGCCTTTGGCGTGAAACACAGGCTTTCCTTTCAGGGTATCTCGCTCTAGGGAAAAGGTGGCATAACTGGCATTAAACGGACCGTAATGCAGTCGCAACTGAAACCATTCGCCTTCTTGGAAAGATTCGACAGGCTGAAGAACCGCTTCCATTTGGGCTTGACCCATACCCAGTTGGGCAGTTAAAATAAGACTTAAGACAATGCGTTTTACCATGGTGTAAAGATAAGAAAAGCCCTACTTGTGGCTGGAAAGAAAAACATTTATATAATGTTAAATATAATACGTTATAGATGCAATTCATCGCGTTTCTATAAAATGCAAATGCATTGCGTCTGTACCGCTAATCATAATTTTTCACAGGATTTCTGTGGGGAAATAATCAAAAAATCTCCATAGATTTATAAACAGGAATATAATTTCGGACCAATGCCCCAGAAATTTAAAGGAAAATATCGCATCCAATCTGCTCGAGCCCAATGGTGGGATTATGCCAAAAATGGATCCTATTTTATTACCCTCTGCACCCAAAACCGCAAACATTTTTTTGGTACTATTTCCAACGGCAAAATGGAATTGAACAAAATTGGGGAAATTGTTGATCGGGAATGGAAACGCACATTTGCTATTCGTCCTGATATGAATTTATGGATGGATGAATTTGTGGTAATGCCAAATCATTTTCATGCAATTATTGGGATTGGGGTAAATAAATATAATATTGTAGAGACGCATTGCAATGCGTCTCTACAATTACAACCACCGCCAAAAAACAAATTCGGTCCGCAATCGAAAAATTTGGCATCCATTATTCGTGGATTTAAATCGGCGGTTACCATTCACGCCCGAAAAACGATCCCCCATTTTGCGTGGCAATCGCGTTTCCACGACCACATTATTCGTGACAAAAAATCCTTGAAAAACATTCGCCAATACATTTTTTATAACCCCGCCAAGTGGCATCGGGATCGGAATAATGATAAAGGATTATGGATTTGATACCAGAAGAGCGATGCATTTGAAGAGACGTGATGCCTGGTCACTCCGGGACTATTTCGGATGCAACTGTTTGTACAGTTGTATTCCTTTGTTTTCACCTAAAACATGCATCAAATCCTCTTTTGATGCTTCTTTAATACGTTTAAAGGATTTAAATTTCCGCAGTAGGGTTTCTTTGGTTTTTGGGCCTACTCCTGGAATGGTATCTAAACCTGATTTTAGGGCTCCTTTTGAACGCTTATTCCGATGAAAGGTGATTCCAAAACGGTGGGCTTCGTCTCGGGCACGTTGAAGGATTTTGAGCGTTTCTGATTTTTTGTCCAAGTAGAGCGGAATACTGTCATTGGGGAAATAGATTTCTTCCAAGCGTTTGGCAATCCCCAAAATGGAGATTTTTCCACGCAAACCCAAAACGTCTAAACTTTTTACTGCGGATGACAACTGTCCTTTTCCACCGTCAATGACAATGAGTTGGGGAAGGGGTTCATCTTCTTCCAATAGACGTTTGTAGCGTCTAAAGACGACCTCTTCCATGGAAGCAAAATCATCGGGACCGGTTACGGTTTTGATGTTGTAGTGGCGGTACTCCTTTTTACTGGGCTTCCCATTTTTAAAAACGACACATGCCGCTACAGGGTTGGATCCTTGGATATTGGAATTGTCAAAACATTCAATATGGACAGGTTCTTGGGGCAGTCGTAAATCGGCTTTCATCTGACTCATAATGCGTTTACTGTGACGGTCAGGATCTACGATTTTCATTTGCTTGAACCGCTCCATTCGGAAGTACTTTGCATTTCGAAGGGAAAGGTCCACCAGTTTCTTTTTATCGCCCTGTTGGGGAACAAAGACCTTGAGTTCGTCTCCCAAAGAAACTTTCTCATTGAGAAAGACCGTTTTTGAGGTACTGGAAAAGAGTTGTCGGATTTCTATAATTCCGAGTTGTAATAGGGTGGCATCACTTTCGTCTAATTTCTTCTTGATCTCTAAGGTATGGGATCGGACAATGGCTCCATAGGACACTTGGAGGTAGTTGATGTACCCGTAGCTCTCATCGGAAAAAATAGAAAAGACATCTACATGACTTATTTTGGGGTTGACTACAGTAGATTTCGCTTGAAAGTTTTTTAAATCTTCTATTTTTTCTTTGATCCATTGTGCTTTTTCAAACTCCATTTTTTGAGCATAATACTTCATCTGGTGTTCAAAAGCATTGAGCGCTTCTTTAAAATTTCCTTTGAGAATTTGACGAATGGATTCAATATTTTTTCCATAGCTAGTGGTATCTATGGCTGCCACACACGGTGCCAAACAGTTTCCGATGTGGTATTCCAAGCAAACTTTATATTTTTGCGCTGAAATTTTTTCTTCACTCAAATCGTAGTTGCAACTGCGCAAGGGATACAGGCCTTTGACAAGATCAAACAAAGAGCGCACCGTTTTTAGACTGGTAAAGGGACCAAAGTACTCGGAACCGTCTTTAAAAACTTTTCGAGTAAAGAACACTCTTGGGAACGGCTCGTTTTTTATACAAATCCAAGGGTAGGTTTTATCATCCTTGAGTAAAATATTGTAGCGCGGTTTGTATTTTTTGATCAGGTTGTTTTCCAACAGCAAGGCGTCCATTTCTGAATCCACCACCACGTGTTCGATACGGCTAATGTTTTTCACAAGAACGCGTGTTTTGTGATTTTCTACGGTTTTATTGAAATAAGAAGTGACGCGTTTTTTTACGTTTTTTGCCTTCCCGATATAGATGATTTTGTCCTGTTTGTCAAAATACTGATACACCCCGGGTACTTCAGGTAAGCTTTTTAGTTGAATTTCAATGGCGTCTGATTTCACAAAACGAAAATATTGATTTTCTTTGGGTCTGTGATTATTTGACCTTGCATTTCATGAATTCAGAATCTTCAAAAGTTGCCTTACGCACTCTTTTTTTAAAAAAACGCTTGGAATTGTCTAAAGCGGAACACGAAGAAAAAAGTTTCGCGATTGCCAACCACTGTTTACAACTACCGATATGGGACAGGGAGTACATTCACTTGTTTCTCCCTATTGAGGCAAAAGCAGAACTGGATACAACTTTGATTTTGACTTTACTTCAGGGGAGAGACAAACAGGTAGTTCTTCCCAAGGTTCATCAGCAGAGGTTACAACACCTTTTGTTGACAGACAGTACCAAATTGAGGAAAAATTCTTGGGGTATTCCAGAACCCGATCAAGGGATTGAGGTGCCCGCGGGACAATTGGAGGTAGTTTTTATTCCCTTGCTAGCCTGGGATAAAAGAGGACATCGCGTGGGATACGGCAAAGGGTTTTACGATAATTTTTTGAGCGCGTGTAAGCCAGAGGTGATTAAAATTGGGCTTTCCCTATTTGAAGCCGTTGAAGCGATAGAGGGTATACGTCCTGAAGACATCCCAATGGATTACTGTGTTCATCCAGAGGGAATTACTGCGTTTCCGTCACAGAAGGCTTAGAAAAAATTCGCTTGTTGAATACAATTAAAATCCCAACTCCTGTACTAATGGCAGTGTCTGCGAGGTTAAAAATATATTGGAAAAACAGATACTCCTCACCACCCACCCAGGGTATCCAATTGGGCCAAGTCCATTCTACCAAAGGGAACTGAAGCATATCTACCACATGGCCATAAAACAAAGGAGCATAGCCCTCTGCAGGAAAAATTTGTGCGATCTGACCGTAGCTGTCCGAGAAGAGTACTCCATAAAAAACAGAATCAATAATATTTCCTAAGGCCCCAGCAAAAATGAGTGTCAGTGCCCAATTCAGCAAGGTGCTGGTTTGCTTTTTTACCGCGTCCCAAAGCCAGTATCCCAAACCAAAAATGGCAACAATTCGAAATAAAGTGAGGATAAGTTTGGCGGTATCTTCTGAAATGAAAGGAAGAAAATCATTGAGTTTGGTTCCCATTGCCATTCCTTTATTTTCTACGAAGAGTAGTTTAAAAAAGCCCCAATCTACTATCGGAGGAACGCCATAGCCTGAAAGGGGGTAGTTCAATTTAATATAGATCTTGGTCCCTTGATCCAACAACAGAATGATCAAGATCACTCCAAGTGCCCAACCGATGTTAAAATATGTTTTTTTAGCGTTCAGAATCTCGGGATCAACTTATTTTTGCATGTTTTTTGCCTCAATACTTAAGGTAGCGTGAGGAACTAAAAACAAACGTTTTTTATTGATCAAATTTCCTGTCACTCGGCAAACGCCATAGGTTTTATTTTCAATGCGAATCAAGGCATTCCTCAAATCGCGGATGAATTTTTCTTGGCGAATGGCAAGTTGCGTATTGGCTTCTTTAGACATGGTTTCAGAACCCTCTTCAAAGGCTTTGAAGGTAGGAGCGGTATCTTCTGTACCGTTGTTTCCATCATTCATATAAGCACTTTTTAAAAGCAGAAGATCGGCATTCGCTTTTTCAATTTTTTCTTCAATTAAGGTTTTAAACTCTTGAAGCTCTGAGTCTGTATATCTTGTTTTTTTGCTCATGAGTATATTTTTTTAATTCGAATTTCAGTTTTTAAATTATCAAATTCTAAAGGTGTTCCTTTTGCAATTTCGGAGTCAAAATGAAGGTGGTTGGCGAGAGTTTCAGATAAAATATACTCTTTATTCTCAGAAACTGCCGCTTCCAATTCGTCCTCCTTTTTTAAGAAAATTTCAATTCTGTCAGTAACTTCAAGACCACTGTCTTTTCTGTGGTTTTGAATTCGGTTGACCAGTTCTCTCGCAATTCCCTCTTTTTTTAATTCAGGACTTAGTGTGATGTCTAACGCAACGGTCATTCCTGCACCTTGTGCCACTTGCCAGCCTTCAATATCCTTAAATAGAATCTCAACATCCGAGCTTTCTAAAATAATATTTTTTTCATTGAGTTGAACCTCCAGTTGTCCTTTTTCCTCAAAGAGATTAATTTGTTCGGTCTCCAGTTGTGAAATTACTTGAACAACACTTTTAAGATCTTTTCCAAAGCGAGGCCCCAAAGTCTTAAAGTTGGGACGTACTTCTTTAACTAAAAGGGCATTAGCATCGTCAAGAAGCTCAATCTCCTTTAGGTTGATCTCACTTTTTAGTTGCGCTACGATCCGTTCCATCCGTTCTCTTTCTGATGTGTTTTTAACAGGGATCATCATTTTTTGCAAAGGTTGACGT
>CAXGYE010000093.1:0-5953 GCA_964013865.1 uncultured Flavobacteriaceae bacterium | reverse complement strand
CTACGCTAAAAATCCTTTGTTTGGTATCACCGAAGCCCTTTCTTTTTTAAATCCGTTTAGCGATGCTTTTATTTATGAAACAAAATTTATCAAAGCCTATCTAGCCTCATATTTGCATGAGTTGTTTCGCATTGATAAGCGAAAAAACCATTGGATTCCTGGTGGAATTCAAACCTATATAATGATGAAATACGTAGAAACGTTCTATCCTGACAGCAAATTCCTTGGTGCACTGAGTGACTTTAAGTTTTTAGGAATTCGTCCCTTTAAGGGGTATAGTGCGGCTCAAATTGGCTTTAATGAAAGTTTTTCTTTTATCTATGAATTCGGCGAACATGCTAATCGACAGCAATCCGACACTCTAGGAAGACAACAATTGACAAAATCCAATGAACTCTATACCTCACCGTACCATGTAGGTTCGGGTTTGTTTTATTTAGATCAATATTTAGGTAAAAATATACTTTCTGAGGGACTTTATGAATTTTCTAAAACTCGAGGTCAGCAATCCTTTGAAAGAGTTTTAGAAGAAAAAAGTAATGAAAATCTGGACTGGTTTTTTCAAAATTACCTTTCCGATCGAGAAGCTTTTGACCTTTACTTCAAAAACATTATCAAGAACAAAGAATCCTTTTTTGTTACCATCAGTGAAAAAAACAATAGATCGGTGCCATATAAATTAGATTTGGTCAAAGACGATAGCCTTGTAAAAGAACAATGGATTCATCATAAAGGTAAAGACACCATCATCCAACTAAAAAGAGAGGATATTGATTTTTTAGCAATTAATTCCAATCGCTTTTTACCTGAAAAAAACCGACTTAACAACTGGAAATACCTTAAATCCTCCACCGGATTTAAACCGTTAAAATTTACGTTCTATGGAGATAGTGAAAACCTGAAACGCAATCAGATTTTTTATCATCCCATATCCGATTTCAATGTCTATGACGGGTTTACGGGAGGTATGCGCATTTATAATACCCGAGTGAAAAATCAGCCTTTTGAGCTGGACTTGCACCCACAGTATTCTTTCAAAGAAAAGGACTATGTGGGCTTTTTTAGAACGCGCTATCGATTTATCAATCACAAAAGCAAGAACTACCTCAATCAAGCCTTTATCACAGGAAAAAGCTACCACTACAATACCAATTTACGCTATACCTCCATCCAGCCTTCTTTTTCCATGTACTTTAGGCCTTTGGATTTGAGGTCTAATAAAAGACAATTGCTAAATATTTCCTGGTACAATGTGTTTCGAGATCGGGATCCAGAAGTTGAGGTCAATCCTGACTACAGCGTAGTTAGCTTGCTACATCGTTATGAAAATGAAGATGCGGTCAATAAATTTTCCACCAGCTCCAATCTTGAGATTGCTGGAAAGTTTGGGAAAATATACTTTACCGGCCAATACAGAAAACTCTTTCCGAGTGGTCGTTATTTTGCTCTTCGGTTGTTTGCCGGAAAATTCCTCTGGCACAACACTACCAACACCCAGTTTTTTGATTTCAACTTAAATCGTTCCCCTGATTATCTTTTTCGCTACGACTACCTGGGACGTTCAGATGAAAGTGGGATTTGGAGCCAACAATTTGTACCTGCAGAAGGAGGCTTTAAATCCTTTTTTAATGATTCTGAATCTTCATCAAATAACTACATGACTTCCCTGAATGCTTCCATTGGAATTTGGAAGTGGATTGAGTTTTACGGAGATATCGGTGCCTTAAAGAACCTGAATCGCAAGGCTGCTGGTTATTTTGACTCAGGTATAAAGCTGAATCTAGTTCCCGACTATTTTGAAATCTTTTTCCCGCTTTACTCTTCCAATGGTTTTGAACCGACTCAAGCCCGCTACGCCACAAAAATTCGATTCTTATTTTACCCACGCCTGAGCACCCTTAGCAGTTTATTTACCCGTAAATGGTTTTAAACGAATGTATTAGACCTTACTTACTTTAGCATAGCTAGACTCCTTCATCAGGTGTTCATTTTTTTGTATTTTCGCATCGAATTATGAGTGTAAGAAACCAAGAAGAACAAGACCTCAAAATATCTTTTGATGCTTTTAAAGAGCAGGTCCTTTCGGATTATGAAATTGCTGTAACCAGTAGAGAATGTAGTGTCTTAGGACGACGTGAAGTGTTCTCGGGAAAGGGGAAATTCGGAATTTTTGGTGATGGAAAAGAAGTGCCGCAACTGGCGATGAATCATTTTTTTAAAAATGGAGATTTCCGGTCGGGGTACTACAGAGACCAAACGCTTTTAATGGCTCAAGGGCTGCTGAGTGTTTCAAATATCTTTTCAGCTTTGTATGCAGATTTAGATCTAGATCGTGAACCCATGTCAGGGGGACGACAAATGGGAGGGCATTTTATGACTCCCAGCAGAGATGAATCGGGAGAATGGCTCAATCTGATGCAACTCAAAAATCACAGTGGAGACATCTCCCCTACCGGTTCACAAATGCCACGCCTACTGGGTTTAGCACAAGCTTCAAAAATATATCGGAATCACAAAACGAAAAACGCTGACAACTTCTCTGACAATGGCAACGAAATCGCATGGGGAACAATTGGTAATGCGAGTACAAGTGAAGGAATGTTTTTCGAAGCAATTAATGCAGCGGGTGTGCTTCAAGTTCCAATGGTGATCAGTGTTTGGGATGACGGGTATGGGATTTCAGTATCCAACAAGGATCAAACAACAAAACAAAGCATCTCAGAAGCACTCAAAGGATTTCAACGCACCGAAAACGAAGACGGTTTTGAAATCCTAACAGTCAAAGGGTGGGATTATCTCGCGCTGATCGAAACTTATGCCTATGCTTCAAAAATTGCAAGAAGTGAGCATGTTCCCGTCTTGATTCACGTTACGGAACTTACCCAACCTTTGGGACACTCTTCTTCAGGATCGCACGAGCGTTATAAATCTAAAGCACGTTTGGCTTGGGAAAAGGAATACGATTGTAATCTAAAAATGCGTGAGTGGATCGTCCAAGAAGGGCTGGCAAAAGAAACAGAGTTGGAGAACCTAGAAAACAAAATCATTAGTGAAGTCCGAACCCAACGCCGTGAGGCATGGAACGCCTACCAAGCTCCAATTCTTAAAGAGAAAGAAAAGCTTATCGCTTTAGAATCTGCTCTTAAATCTGAAACACATAACGATCCCAAAGTTCAGTTAATTTACTCCCAACTGGAACAAAACGAGGAATTGGGATACAAAGACCTTATTTCCGCAGGACGAAAAATCAACTTGCTGCTGGCAAAACACCCTCAAGCAAGTGTGAGCGCTTTTAAAACTTGGTATCAAACGCTTTATAACTCTCTTACTTCAAAAATTTCATCGAAACTCTACACCATTTCTAAAGAAGAGTTGCTTGCCTTTGAAAGTACTCCGCCCTTATACAATGATGATAATACACCTGTAGACGGTCGTATTATTATCCGAGACAACTTTGATGCTCTTTTCGAAAAGTTCGATACTTTACTTATGTTTGGTGAAGATGTTGGAAAAATTGGAGACGTCAACCAAGGGATGGAAGGCCTCCAAAAAAAGTTTGGAGAAATTCGTGTTGCAGACACTGGAATCCGAGAATCGACGATTATAGGTCAGGGAATCGGGCTAGCATTCAGAGGGTTGCGACCCATTGCCGAAATTCAATACTTAGATTACATCTTGTATTGTTTACAAATTTTAAGTGACGATTTGGCTACGATAAGTTACCGAACATCGGGACGACAAATTGCACCGTTAATTATTCGTACACGAGGACACCGCCTCGAAGGGATTTGGCATTCGGGATCTCCGATGGGAGGATTGATCCATTTGCTCAGAGGAATCCATATACTCACGCCCAGGAATATGACCCAAGCCGCAGGGTTTTACAATACCCTTATGCAAATCGAACAACCGGCACTTGTCATTGAATCGTTAAACGGGTATCGGATCAAAGAAAACCCTCCGATCAATCTCGGAGAATTTACTATACCATTAGGGAAAATAGAAGTTCTCAGTACTGGGGAGGATGTAACGGTAGTCTCGTACGGATCGACATTGAGAATCGTTGAAGCTACCGCCAAAAGACTATTGCAAGAAGGTATTTCAATCGAAGTGATTGACATTCAAAGTTTGATTCCATTTGATCTAAACGAAGAAATCAAGCAAAGCATTGCAAAAACCAATCGGGTGCTAATCGTAGATGAGGATGTTCCTGGAGGAGCCTCTTCTTATATCATGCAACAGTTAATTGAAAAACAAAACATTTTTACTCTACTGGATGTTGCACCTAAATTAGTGTCATCCAAAGCCCATCGTCCTGCATATGGTGGAGATGGAGATTATTTTTCCAAGCCGTCTGAAGATGACGTTTTTGAAGCGGTGTATACTATCATGAACGAATCCAACCCACAGAAATTTCCGCTTTAAGTCCTTCGGCTTATAGCGAAAACAGTTTGAGAAGAAGTTCTTCCAAAATCTCTTTAGAACCTTGATTTACCGCATTCACCCCCTTGCTTTTTAAATCGGCTTGGGTCATGTATTCCATGGCTTGGGTCAGTTGACGCATAGAAAATCGACGGGCAGCGGCTTCATACTCTTTGATAAAATAGGGGCTAATTCCCAATTTTTTTGGATCGCTACCAACTCCTTTCAGAACGAGTAGCTTTTGAAAATAAGAATGTAGGGTAGCCAAAGTTAGTACCAAGGGGTGTTCCTTTGGATTTCGATTTAAGTACTGAATAATTTGAAAAGCTTTTGAAAACTGTCCCAGACCGATGGCTTTTTGCAGTTCAAAACTATTGAATTCTCGACTGATTCCAATGTGTTTTTCAATGTGCTCCCGACCCACCGTTTCACCTTGAGAAACCACGAGCTTTAATTTTTTTAATTCACTTTCCAACCGACTTAAATTGGCTCCAATGTAGACAGCGAGGAGTTCGACGGCTACTGGATCCATTTGAAGTTTCAGGTTGCGCGCTTGTTCACTAATCCAAGGTACAAGTTGATTGTCATACAAGGGTTTTACCGTGAGTACAGTTCCTGATTTTTCAACGGCTTTGTACAATTTTTTCCTTTTGTCAAAAGCTTTGTTTTTATAACAAAGCACCACAACGGATTGAGACATTGGGTTTTCAGCATAGGCAGCCAGAAGATCGAATTGAGAAACATGCATAAATTGGGCTTCTTTAACTACTACGACATTGTAATTTGACAGCATCGGATAGCGTTTGGCAGTTTCAACAATTTCAGATGCTTGTGCTTCTTTTCCGTAAAAAAGCGTATAATCAAAATCGCTAGAGGCCTCATTGACAAGCATGTTTGTCAAGGCCTTAAGAATAGCATCGATATAAAAAGACTCGTTTCCTGACAGCAAATAAAATGGCGAAAACTCCTCTTTTTGAATCTTGGAAAGTAGCGTGAAGAACGCTTGCATTTTAAAAATTTATTGCACTTTTACAGCATGGAGCAACTCAATTTTCCACACTATACTATGAATATCAAAAATAGGGAAAATAAACCCTACATCTTTGATCGCGTTCGTAAAAAATGGCTCCTCTGTACTCCCGAAGAGTGGGTTCGGGCTCATGTCGTATCCTACCTGATTGAAACCAAGGGCTATCCCGCCTCGTGGATGCGTGTAGAACAGGAACTGAGGGTTTTTGGCACCCGAAAGCGCTTTGATTTGGTTGTTGTCGATGCTGCAATGAAATCGCATATTTTGATCGAATGCAAAGCCCCCTCGGTTCCTATCAATCAAAAAACATTTGACCAAATTACACGCTACAATTTGGAGTTACAATGTCCTTTTTTGATGGTTAGTAATGGGATGAATCATTATTTTTGTAAAATGAATTTCGAAGAAAACAGACTCATTTGGATTGAGGAACTTCCCGATTACAGCAATATCTTATGAAATCGATTGCTTTAGTTGTATTGAATTATAATGGCATCACAC
>CAXGYE010000092.1:0-6011 GCA_964013865.1 uncultured Flavobacteriaceae bacterium | reverse complement strand
TTGACAAGGGTTTAGAGCTAATTCTAGTAGCTGAATAAGTATATTTGTTAGTCGGTGTTTTCACAGACCACAAACGAATAAATTATGAGCGAAGAAAATCAAAAAAATCAATATTCCGCGGATAGTATTCAGGCCCTAGAAGGTATGGAACATGTCCGTATGCGACCCTCTATGTACATTGGTGATGTGGGAACTCGAGGACTGCATCATTTGGTGTATGAAGTCGTGGATAACTCCATAGATGAAGCCCTTGCAGGTCACTGTGATCAAATCACGGTGACGATCAATGAGGACAATTCGATAACGACTAAAGACAACGGGCGCGGAATCCCCGTAGGGATCCATAAAAAAGAAGGTGTTTCTGCTTTGGAAGTGGTTATGACAAAAATAGGTGCCGGAGGGAAATTTGATAAGGATTCTTATAAAGTATCGGGGGGGCTTCACGGGGTAGGAGTTTCTTGTGTCAATGCCCTTTCTGAAAATCTTGTCGCCACTGTATTTCGAGACGGAAAAATTTGGCAGCAGGAGTATTCCCGTGGGAAATCCAAAGCAGCTGTAGCGACCGTAGGCGACACTACAGAAACAGGGACCGAAGTTACGTTTAAGCCCGATTCTGAAATATTTAAACAGACGCTGGAATACAACTACGAGACCCTTTCGCTTCGTATGCGGGAACTCTCTTATCTGAATAAAGGAATTAAGATTGTCATCATTGACAAAAGAAACAAAGATGAGCAGGGTGAATTTGTTTCTGAAACCTTCCAGTCCAAAGAAGGACTCAAAGAGTTTATCCATTTCCTTGATGAAAGTAGGGAAGCCATTATTGGGGATGTCATCGCTATGGAAGGAGAAAAAAATGGTGTGCCTGTGGAGGTGGCCATGATTTACAACACTTCCTTTTCTGAAAATTTACACTCCTATGTAAATAATATTAATACCCATGAGGGAGGGACACACCTTTCTGGCTTTCGAAGAGGTTTGACAACAACCCTTAAAAAATATGCAGACAGTTCTGGGCTGCTCGATAAATTAAAATTTGAAATTGCTGGGGACGACTTTAGAGAAGGACTTACAGCCATTGTTTCGGTGAAGGTTGCAGAGCCCCAATTTGAAGGACAAACCAAAACAAAATTGGGAAACAGAGAAGTCACTTCTGCGGTATCTCAATCTGTATCTGAAATGCTTGAGAATTATTTGGAAGAAAATCCAAACGATGCGAAAACCATTGTTCAAAAAGTGATTCTTGCCGCTCAGGCGCGCCATGCCGCTCGCAAGGCAAGAGAAATGGTGCAACGAAAAACCGTGATGAGCGGTGGAGGACTTCCTGGAAAACTCTCAGACTGTTCAGAACAAGATCCTTCACTCTGTGAAGTTTTTCTAGTAGAGGGAGATTCTGCAGGGGGAACGGCAAAACAAGGGAGAGATCGAAATTTCCAAGCCATACTCCCTTTACGTGGGAAGATTTTGAATGTAGAAAAAGCCATGCAACACAAGGTTTTTGAAAATGAAGAAATTAGAAATATTTACACCGCTTTGGGAGTGACGATAGGTACTGAAGAAGATAGTAAAGCACTGAACCTCGAAAAATTACGCTATCATAAAATCGTGATCATGTGTGATGCGGATGTAGATGGAAGCCATATTTCAACGCTAATATTGACCTTCTTCTTCCGATACATGAAAGAACTTATAGAAGCAGGTTATATCTATATTGCTACACCTCCTTTATACTTAGTCAAAAAAGGACAAAAAAAGGACTATGCTTGGAATGACGACCAAAGAGATCAGTTGCTTCAACAGTTTGGCTCGGGTGCCTCTGTACAACGCTATAAAGGACTTGGTGAAATGAACGCAGAACAATTGTGGGATACAACTATGGATCCAGCGGAACGTACTTTACGTCGAGTTACTATTGATAATGGTGGAGAAGCAGATCGCATCTTTTCGATGTTAATGGGAGATGAGGTCCCCCCACGAAGAGAATTTATTGAGAAAAATGCGATATACGCCAACATTGATGTGTAATTTTGCATCAGAAACAAATTAATTTAAACTTAAAAAAATGAAAGTCACCATCGTCGGGGCAGGGAATGTAGGAGCCTCTTGTGCAGAGTATATCGCACAAAAACAAATCGCTAGTAAAGTTGTTTTATTAGATATCAAAGAGGGATTTGCAGAAGGAAAGGCTCTTGATTTATTTCAAACGGCAACTACCCTAGGATTTAATACCTCCATTAAAGGGGTAACAAATGATTATGCAGCTACTGCTGGAAGTGATGTAGTTGTCATTACTTCAGGGGTTCCGAGAAAACCAGGGATGACACGAGAAGAATTGATCGGAATCAATGCAGGAATCGTTCAAAAGGTCTCCGAAAGTATTTTACAACACTCACCCGAAGCTTTCATCGTTGTTGTTTCCAATCCTATGGACACCATGACTTATTTGGCATTAAAAGCGACTGGACTTCCCAAAAATCGAATTATCGGTATGGGTGGTGCCTTGGACAGTTCTCGTTTTAAAACCTATCTCTCTTTGGCTTTGGATAAACCTGTAAACGACATTCAAGGGATGGTGATTGGGGGTCATGGAGATACCACTATGATTCCACTCACGCGCTTAGCAAGTTACAACGGGGCTCCCGTTTCTCAGTATTTGGATGCGGCCTCCTTAGAAAAAGTAGCTGCAGACACCATGGTAGGGGGAGCTACCTTAACCAAACTTCTAGGCACTTCCGCCTGGTATGCACCAGGAGCTTCTGTCGCATTCCTTGTGGATAGTATTTTAAATGATTACAAACGAATGATTCCTTGTTCGGTACTCTTAGAAGGGGAATACGGGTTAAAAGACCTCTGTATTGGAGTTCCTTGTATCATTGGAGCTAATGGAGTTGAATCCATTGTAGATGTAGATCTCAATGCAGAAGAACAAGCCTTGTTAAACGCCAGCGCACAGAAAGTGATGGCGATGAATGAAGCGCTAGAAGATCTTTTGTAGCGTTAGATCTGATGATGATTTTCATTAATCAAAATTAGAGTTGTCTTTTCCTAGGTTTAATCCTATATTTGCTCGCCTTAATTGAGCTTTAATTTTTATTAAAATGCAAAACAATTCTTTGATAAGAGTATTCGGTATACTATTTGCCCTAGTAAGTATTTACCAACTCTCTTTTACTTTTATAACAAGTAGTGTAGAAACACAAGCGGAACAATACGCAACCCAACTTATTGCCGAAGACGAACCGGACTACCTCGAACTCCGCGATCAACAAGCCAGTTCCTATTTGGACTCCATAGGAAACAATCCACTTTATGGATTCACCACCTATAATGACGCAAAAGAAAAAGAGCTGAATAAAGGGCTCGACCTCAAGGGCGGAATTAATGTGATACTTCAAATATCAATTCGTGACATTCTCAGTGGGTTGGCGGAAAATACTAAAAATCCAGTTTTTAACAAAGCTTTGGACGAAGCGGATGTACTCCAAAAGTCTTCCGATGAGCCTTATATTGAGTCCTTTTTTAAAGCATTCGATGCAGTAAAGAGTGGAGAAAAATTAGCTTCCCCCGATATTTTCGCGAATCGAACCTTGAGTGATGAGATCAACTTTGAAATGACTGATCAAGAAACGCAAGTTGTAGTTCTCAGAAAAATAGATGAATCCATCGTTTCTGCCTTTGAAGTACTACGAAAGCGTATTGATAAGTTTGGAGTTACCCAGCCCAACATCCAGCGTTTAGGAACTTCAGGACGTATTTTAGTAGAATTGCCTGGTGCAAAAGATGTAGATCGAGTACAAAACTTATTGCAAAGTACAGCGCAATTGGAATTTTGGGAGACCTATAAAAACGACCAATTGATTAGTTTTTTGATTCAAGCAAACACGTATTTAGGTGCTCAAGCTAAATCTGAATCCGTTTTGGATGATGCTTCAGAAAAAGATGAAAGTTCTGAAATAGACGATCTATTAGCCGATGTAGCCACGCAAGATTCAATTGCACCGACAAGTAATCCGATATTGGATCGAATTGTAGGACAAGGTTTTCAAGGGGGTCCTGTTTTGGCACAATTTGCAGCTCGAGACAGTGACCTGATCATGGAGTATCTCGACCAACCTGAAGTACGTAAGTTGTTGCCCTCTGAATACAGATACATTCGTTTTGCTTGGGGAAAACCCACTGCAGACGGGGATGTCGTAGAATTGTATGCATTAAAATCTAACCGTGACAATCTAGCCCCTCTTAGCGGAGGTGTGGTTGTAGATGCCTTGCAAACTTTTGACCAAGTGGGTAACCCTGCGGTTTCCATGCAAATGGATTCACGAGGTGCTCGTATCTGGGAAAACATGACGGGCAAAGCGTTTAAGGAGGCCAGTAACATCGCCATCGTATTGGACAATATTGTTTATTCTGCACCTGGAGTATCCAGCGGTGCTATTGCAGGAGGGCGTTCTGAAATTACAGGGAGCTTTACTTTAAATGAAGCCATTGACCTTGCCAACGTTTTACGAGCAGGTAAATTACCTGCCTCAGCGGAAATCATCCAGTCTGAAATTGTAGGGCCTTCTTTAGGTAAAGAAGCCATTCAAGCAGGAATTTATTCTTTTATTATTGCCTTAATAATAGTGCTTCTTTGGATGATTTTCTACTATGGAAGCTCAGGAATATTTGCCGATATTGCTTTGCTGTTAAATATTCTTTTAATATTTGGAATCCTAGCGGGTCTCGGTGCGGTACTTACCTTACCAGGGATTGCAGGAATCGTATTGACTATCGGTATTTCTGTAGATGCTAACGTATTGATCTTTGAGCGGGTACGTGAAGAACTCAATAAAGGAAAAGGAGTACGTAAAGCGATAGCGGACGGATTTAACAATGCCTTGTCTTCTATTTTGGACGCAAATATTACTACAGGACTTACGGCATTGATCCTTTTTGTTTTTGGAACAGGACCCATTAAAGGTTTTGCAACTACACTTCTCATCGGTATTGGGACCTCTTTGTTTACCGCAATTTTCATTACTCGAATTTTAGTGGATTCAAGAAACGAAAAAGGTAATGGAGTTTCTTTTTCAACTAAAGCCACTCAAGGTTTGCTTTCTAAGGTTAATATTTCCTTTTTGCAAAAACGAAAGATTGCCTATGGAGTTTCTTCTGTACTTATTCTTATTAGCTTAGCTTCATTGAGTTTTAAGGGACTCAATCAAGGGGTTGATTTTGTTGGAGGAAGATCGTACACTGTACGTTTTGAAAAAGCCGTAAACCCATCAGAAATTAACGCTTTACTTTTGGATGAATTCGGAAGTGCGGAAGCGAAAACTTTTGGGGAGGAAAACCAGCTTAAAATTACAACTAAATACAAGGTGGATGTAGAAGGTATTGCCGTGGATGAAGAAATTCAAAACAAACTTTACACCGCTTTGTCTTCCTATCTACCCGATGGGATTTCCTACGATGATTTTGTAAAAGGTAGTTCAGAAAAATCCATTGGAATTATGTCTTCCATTAAAGTAGGGCCAACCATTGCAGATGATATCAAAAACAATTCATTCTTAGCCGTTATCGGCTCTCTGATTGTTGTTTTCTTATACATTCTCTTGCGTTTCCAAAAGTGGCAATTCTCCCTAGGTGCTGTTGCTGCTGTATTTCACGATGTATTGATTGTATTGGGAATTTTTTCTTTGACCTATACCTTCATGCCTTTCAGTATGGAAATCAATCAGGCCTTTATTGCCGCCATTTTAACGGTTATTGGATATTCTCTGAATGATACTGTTGTAGTTTTTGACCGTATCCGAGAGTTTGTCAACGAACACACCAAATGGGAATTTGACGAGACAGTGAATGGCGCTTTGAACAGTACCTTAAGTAGAACGTTGAACACTTCATTGACGACTCTTCTAGTACTCCTGGCCATCTTTATTTTTGGTGGAGAATCCATTCGAGGATTTATGTTTGCGTTAATCATTGGCGTTTTGGTAGGAACCTATTCTTCAGTATTTATCGCCACTCCA
>CAXGYE010000091.1:0-6021 GCA_964013865.1 uncultured Flavobacteriaceae bacterium | reverse complement strand
TGATTTTAGTTCTGAACTCCAAGAAACCTTCGACAATGTTATAGGAGATGAGGCCTACGATGTAGGGCATCTTTTTGATTTTGGAGAGCCAGATGGAGATGCAGGTTGTATCGGTTGTGTGTGTACTTCAGGACAGAAAGGACAGGGGTATTCCATCCATCCCTTTCGCGATATTTATGGAGGAGAATACCGCAACGATTATTTTGATTTGGATTACGCTGGGCATGAGATTGGACATCAATTTGGTGCCTACCATACCTTTTCTCACCAAACCGAAGGGACGGGTGTAAATGCGGAACCGGGAAGTGGTTCTACCATCATGGGATATGCTGGGATTACAGGACCAGATGACCTTCAAGAACACGGAGACGCCTACTTTCATTTTTACAGTATTAAAACTATTTCTGAATTTGTGGCAACGTTGTCTTGTGGAACTTTCGAAGCCAAAGAGTTAGAGTCCTTTACTGTAAATGCCGGACCCGATTTCTTTATTCCAAAGGGAACCCCTTTTGAATTGGGAATCAATCCAATCTCAAGTGAAACTAACCTCACCTATTGTTGGGAACAATTAGACAGTGGCCAGATTCGTTCAAGTAATTTTGGTCCTTTTAATGCTGAAGGAGCACTGGCGCGCTCACTTCCACCTAGTTTGAATTCATTCCGATCAATCCCTAACTTGGAACGTGTTTTAAGCGATCAATTAACCCAAGTTAATCCAAAAATGAATGATGCTTGGGAAACGGCTCCTTTGATTGGAAGGACAATGCGATGGGGACTGACAGTCAGAAAACAATCCTCAACTTTTTCTCAAGTAGCTCAAGACGAAATGGAAATCAGTGTTGTTGAAAATGCTGGACCTTTTAGCATTACTTCACACGACGATGCCAATTACAAAATCTTGGGGGGAGCACTTGAACCCATTACTTGGAATGTTGCCCAAACGGATCAAAGTCCTATTGGGGTGAGTGAAGTAATCATTCTTTTGTCTACAGATGGAGGAATGACCTTTCCCATCACCTTGGCGGATGGAATTCCCAACAGTGGAGCCGCTCAAGTTTTAATTCCTAACGAGATAAACACGACTGCGGGAAGAATAAAAATCAAACCGAAAAACGGAATCTTTTTTGCAATTAATTCCGTTGACTTTAGTATCGAATCACGTGATTTGGTTTTAATGTTTAATACGTATAAAAAAGAAAATTGTGAACAAAACACATTGCAGTATTCATTTGATATACAAAGGGAAACAGGCTTTGATAAAAACTTTAGTTTGCAGATTGACTCACTACCTCCAAATGTTAGTGTTCAATTTTCAAAAACAGCGTATACCTCCTCAGATTCTTCAGGGTTTTTTACGCTTAGAGGACTTTCAAATTTAACCCCTGCTGATTACGAATTAAATCTAGAGGCAACTTTCGAAGGGTCTTCAGAAAACTTTTCTTTTGTTTTACAACAGCGAAACGACACCCTTTCTGAACCAATTCTCTTCCAGCCTCAAGATGAGTCAGTTGAGGTTAGTATAAACCCACTTTTAGAATGGGAGTCAAGTCTCAACACGGACCGTTCTATGGTCCAAATTGCCACGGATACGGAATTTCAAAACCTAGTTGTTGATACCTTAATCCTCGCTTCCCAATTCCAGATAAATAATTTAGAAGCTAAGCAAATGTATTATTGGCGTGTGCAAAAACAAAATAATTGTGGATCGTCTGTATTTTCAAATTTTAATTCTTTTGAAACCATTCCGATTACTTGTAAAAATCAAAGTACAGAAGGATTACCCAAAGATATTACTGATGCTACAGAAAATCAGAATGGGGAGACCTTGGCCACAATTAATATTAGTTTTGATGCACCTATTTTGGATTTAGACGTTTTGATCGATATAGAGCATACCTATGTTGAAGACTTGGTGCTATATTTACAAACTCCTAGTGGGGAACGCTATTTATTAAGCAGTTCTTTAGGTGATTATGGTGATGATTATTCTCAAACACTCTTTGATCAAGAGGCCGATGAAACCATTGTGAATGCTGTACCCCCATTCACTGGGAGTTTTATTCCCATGCAGGACCTAAGCCCTCTGTATGGAAGCTCTTCCTTGGGGGCATGGAAGCTGATCGTTATTGATCAATACACAGAAGATACGGGAAGTTTACTTCAGTTCGAACTTCAGCTTTGTGTAGAAGGGACTATTGAACCCAATGCAGATAATGATTCTATTCCTGATGCGGATGACAATTGTCCCTCAATTTCTAACGAAGATCAGGCAGATGTTGACCACAACGGAATTGGGGATGTCTGTGATCTTTTTTCTGCACAAAATCTCAGTTTAACCAAGAAGGACGCCACCTGTTCTGGCAAACAAAACGGTTCCTTTACATTCAATGCACGAGCTGATTTTCTCTACAGAGCAGAGATTAGTGGGTCGAACGGTTACAGTAGGGTAATTAATTTTTCTGATGATGGAAGAGCGCTGAACAACTTGGCTGTCGGAGACTATCAGATTTGTATCTATTCAGATGAATTCCCTGATTTTGAGTACTGCTATGAAACAGAAATTAATGCACCGGCCCAATTGGATGTCCAGACTTTTTACGATCCTACCCTGACCTTGTTGACTTTAGATGTAAAGGGAAGTGAAACCTACACTATTTCTCTAAATGGGAACTCCTTTAAAGTGGATGGAAAGAATTCTGTCGAATTGCCCTTGACCCAAAAAGTCAATAGACTACAAGTAAAAACAGATCAAATTTGCCAAGGAATTTTTGAAGAATGGATAAATTTGGATTCCCAAGCTCAAGTTTTCCCTAATCCCGTAATTGACGATGCACGTTTTATTCTACCCCAAGGAGTTCGTGCGGACCTCTATTTGCTAAACGCTACGGGGGTAGTGATTTGGACAGAAAAAAACGTGTCGAGTACTACTGCCGAGATTTCTATTCCGATGGGCCAACTTCCCCGAGGATGGTATGTATTGCAAATTGATTATGGAAATTATACCGAGACTAGAAAATTGCTAAAAGAATGAAAAACTGGAAACTTTTTGTGTTGCTTTTGCTTGGGAGTTGCGGTCCAGATCCCATTCCAGATCCTGAGCCAGTAAATTTAGTGGCTCCTGAAAACTTAAATAGCTGTACCACGGCATCTCGGATAAGCGACACTGAAAGTCAGGTGAATTTTCAGTGGACAGCTGCTTTACATGCAGACAATTACGAGCTAATTGTTCAAAATACACTTACCCAAGAACAACTTAATACAAGCACCTCTTTACAAAACGCTTCTTTGACCTTGCCCAGCGGAGCACCCTATATCTGGTTTGTTCGATCAAAATCTACTCTTACCCCAGTTGAGACAGACAGTTCGACCTGGCAATTTTACCTTGAGGGAAGTACATCAGCAACTCACTTTCCTTTTCCTGCTTTACTCCAATCACCTGAGGACGAATCCGAAATTGTTTTGAGTGCTCAAGGAACCTTTCAATTTGAGTGGGAAGGGAACGATTTGGACAACGATATCGTTTCTTATGATTTGTATTTGAGTACAGATCCTGATGAACTTACCTCGGTAAAAGACGGAATTACAAGCTCTCAAACTCTTTTGGAGTTAAATTCAAATACCTTGTATTATTGGCAAGTTGCAACCCGAGACGAAAATCAAAATCAGTCGTTTTCAGAAGTTTTCAGTTTCCAAACAGAATAAGTACTTATTTTCCATTAAACTGATTCATGGTGTTTTGAATCCCTTGGAGGCCAAAACTAAGAAGTGCTTCAGTACAAAGGTCAAGCCGTTCTGGTAGGGCTTCTTGTTCATTTATGTCCCAAGGATCCAACACAAATTTTACTTGATCAAAGGCTTTTTTTTCCTGCCCGATGCCGAAGCGCAGTCGAGCGTAATTTGGGGTGTTTAGTTGCGATTCGATGTCCTTTAAGCCGTTGTGACCTGCAGGGCTCCCTTTGGCTTTTAATCGGATCGTTCCAAAAGGGAGGTGTAGCTCATCCGTCAGGACGAGAATATTTTCTAAAGCAATATTTTCTTTCAGTGCCCAATGGCGCACTGCTTTTCCACTGCGGTTCATAAACGTGGTGGGCTTAATTAAAAGAAATTGTCTTCCTTTTTTACGGACTGTGGTATGCTGGGCCAGTTTTTTTGTTTCCCAAAGCAATTCATTTTTTTCTGCAAGACGGTCAAGTATTTGAAACCCTACATTGTGACGGGTGTTTTCATACTCCAAACCCACATTTCCCAAACCTACAATTAAATATTTTTTCATGTCTAAGGGAGTCGTTTTCTTTTTAAATAACCCGCTGAAAAGTTGCATAGTCTAAAATAAAAAAAGCATGTGATTAAAGAACCACATGCTTTGAAATTTATTAAAAAAAGAACTTAGTCTTTGGCAGGGGCATCTGTTTCTGCTACTGCACCTTCAGCTCCTTCTGCACCTTCTGCTGTTTCAAGTTCTACTTCATCTTCTATTATTGAAGCTCTTGAAGTACGTACTTGACAAACCACGGTGTTGTCGGGATGAAGAATAGTATAGGCATCATTTTGCAATTCTGTCGTGTACAGCTTATTTCCCAAATTTAAGCCTGAGATGTCAGCAACGATAAAGTCAGGCAGGTTGGCAGGTAGTGCTTTGACACGCAGTTTTCTTTTATTGAGTCTTAAAACTCCTCCACTTATAAGTACTCCAGGTGCCGCACCTTCTATCTTAACGGGGATATTCATGGAGATTTCTTTATCCTCAAAAAGTTGATAAAAGTCCACATGTAAAATTTTGTCTGTTAAGGGGTGAAATTGAATGTCTTGAAGGATAGCATTTATTTTACTACCGTCTTCAAGTACAATTTCTACAGTGTGTGCATTGGGAGTGTAGACAAGTTTGCTGAAATCAAGTTCCGGTGCTGAAAAATGAAGGGGTTCCCCTCCACCGTATAACACACAGGGAACTCTGCCAGCATTGCGTAACGCTTTGGTAGCAACCTTGCCTACGCTTTCTCTTTTAGATCCGTTAATGGTAATCGATTTCATGATTTTGTTTTACTAATTAGTTACATTATAAATTTTGAACTTATTGATTCGTTGTGGTGCACATTGTGCATAACCTCAGCAAATAATGGGGCGCAAGATAATACTTTTACTTTACTGTGACTAATTTTAGGAGCAATAGAATCGGAGACAATTAATTCTTCTAATTGAGATGCTTCAATTTTTTCGTAGGCATTCCCAGAAAGTAGAGCATGGGTACAAATCGCTCTTACGGAGAGAGCTCCGCGTTCTTTCATTAAATCGGCAGCTTTGGTTAGTGTTCCTGCGGTGTCCACCATATCGTCCACTAGGATTACATTTTTACCTTCCACATCTCCTATGAGTTCCATATGTGAGATTACATTGGCCTTTTCTCGTTGCTTGTAGCAAATCACCACATCACTAGATAAAAACTTGGAATACGCATACGCGCGCTTGGAACCACCCATATCGGGGGAGGCGATGGTCAAGTTGGATAGTTTTAAAGATTTGATATAGGGAAGGAATAGGGTGGAAGCAAAGAGGTGATCTACAGGTTTTTCAAAAAACCCTTGAATCTGATCGGCGTGCAAATCCATAGTAATGATCCGAGTAGCCCCGGCAGATTCTAACAGTTTAGCTATAAGCTTTGCTCCTATGGGCACTCTAGGCTTGTCTTTGCGGTCTTGTCGTGCCCATCCAAAATAGGGCATTACCGCGGTAATATGTCTTGCTGAAGCTCTTTTTGCAGCATCTAACATCAAGAGTAATTCCATTAGATTTTCTGATGAGGGCTGGGTAGAACCAATGATGAAAACTCGAGCACCGCGAACTGATTCCTCAAAAGAGGGTTGAAATTCTCCATCACTGTAACGGGAAAAATTAACCTTTCCTAAAGGAGCTCCAAAGTGTTTGGCGATGTGATTAGCAAGTTCTGTACTCTGTGTACAAGTAAAAATTTTAGCAGGAGTTTTCATATATATCGTTAATGCGCAAATTTAGAAATAAATTTTG
>CAXGYE010000090.1:0-6041 GCA_964013865.1 uncultured Flavobacteriaceae bacterium | reverse complement strand
ACAGAATAAAAGTATAAAAAAATATACTTTTAATTAGTGTTTAACTGTTTTAGTTACAAAGATTTTTGTAAATCGGGGCATGGATTCAAGGGGCTTTAATCTTCCCCTCGCATCTTTTTTAGATTTTCCTCAGAAAGGGTATAATCTTTTAGTCGTTTCCCTTTCCAGCGGTGGTAAAGAAAAAGTGGGAGGTAAAGAAAGGTTCCTGCGAGTACGCTAAACCCGATGATGCGTTCCCCCTGGGTAAATTCAACATAGGTTTTGTGATACAGTCCATAGCCCAGACTGATTAGAATCAAACAGAACAAAACCCAGAGCAGTTGTTTCATCGGGTATTATTTATTGTTTTTTAAAAGGTAAGATGGAACATCCAAATTATCATTTTGCTTTGTGACTACAAATAGTAATGGATGTTTCATTCCTCCTTTTTTGGCAGTGTTTTTAAGGCGAGTTCCTCAAGTTGCACAGCGTCTATACTTGCAGGCGCATCGATCATGACATCGCGGCCACTGTTGTTTTTTGGAAAGGCAATAAAATCACGGATGGTTTCTTCTCCCCCTAAAAGAGCAACCAAGCGATCCAATCCAAAGGCAATCCCCCCGTGTGGTGGGGCTCCATATTGGAAGGCATTCATCAAAAATCCAAATTGGGCTTGGGCTTCTTCTTTGGTAAAACCTAGGAGATCGAATATTTGGGCTTGGAGTTTTTGATCGTGAATCCGAATGGATCCACCGCCAATTTCATTTCCATTCAACACCAAGTCATAGGCATTGGCCTTGACGGCTGCAGGGTCGGTTGTTAATTTTTCTAAATCTTCAGGTTTGGGTGATGTAAAGGGGTGGTGCATGGCGTGGTAGCGTTGGGTTTCTTCGTCCCATTCCAAAAGGGGGAAGTCGGTGATCCACAGGGGAGCAAACTCCTCGGGCTTTCGCAATCCCAAACGTTCTGCTAGTTCCATTCGCAATGCACTGAGTTGGGTTCGCGTAGTCTTTGCTTCACCAGAAAGTACGAGGAGTAAATCTCCTGCTTTTGCTCCCGAGCGTTCTGCCCATCCGGACAGATCGGCCGGGGTAAAGAATTTATCGACTGAAGATTTATAGCTACCGTCTTCGTTGCATTTGACCCATATCAAGCCTTTGGCTCCAATTTGTGGGCGTTTGACCCAATCGATCAACGCGTCGAGTTCCTTGCGGGTATAGTTTGCCGCACCGGGTACCGCAATTCCAACGACCAACTCCTGACTGTCAAAAACGCCAAAGCCTTTGCCTTGAGCTAAATCATTCAGCGCTGCAAAGGTCATTCCAAAACGAATATCAGGCTTGTCGTTCCCGTAGGTTTTCATCGCTTCCTCATAGGTCATTCTTGGAAATTCAGAGACCTCTACGCCTTTGATTTCTTTTAGCAAATGACGAGTCAGTCCTTCAAATTGATTTAAAATTGACTCTTGATCCACAAAGGTCATCTCACAATCGATCTGGGTAAATTCAGGCTGTCGGTCGGCACGCAGGTCTTCGTCTCGAAAACATTTGACAATTTGAAAATACTTGTCCAGACCACCCACCATCAGCAGTTGTTTAAACGTTTGAGGGGATTGAGGCAAGGCGTAAAACTGTCCTGGATTCATGCGGGAAGGGACTACAAAATCACGTGCTCCTTCAGGTGTAGATTTGATCAAATAAGGGGTTTCCACATCGATAAAGCCGGCATTGGTCAAATAGTTGCGAACGGCCATCGATACTTGAGAACGGAAGAGCAGTTTTTCTTTAACGGGATTTCTGCGAATGTCTAAATAGCGGTATTGCATACGAAGTTCTTCCCCTCCATCGGTTTGGTTTTCGATAGTAAAAGGTGGGGTTTGGGCTTCGTTTAAAATAGTTAACTCTTCTACCAGTACCTCAACAGCTCCAGTATCCATATTAGGGTTTTTGGATTCCCGTTCGATGACGCTTCCACGAATTTGAATCACAAACTCACGTCCCAGATTTTGCGCTTTTTCAAACACGGCCTTTGGGGTGCGTTCTTCGTCAAAAACCAACTGAGTGATGCCGTAGCGGTCGCGCAAGTCCACCCATACGATAAAGCCTTTGTTTCTGCTTTTTTGAACCCATCCCGATAAGGTAACCGATTGCTTTAAGTCTTCGATACGGAGTGCACCGCAGTGGTGTGTTCTAAACATAAGTTCTACTGTTGTGACAAAAATAAAAAATCCTGAAGCGCGAACCTCAGGATTTGATCTACTTTATAAAATCTTCTTGATCCAAAGTTTAATCGAATAAATAATGGAGAAGGTTGCGGGGACAATGACCAAAGTCAAGAAGGTGGCAAAAGTCAGTCCAAAAATGACGGTCCACGCTAGTGGTCCCCAAAAAATCACATTGTCTCCTCCCACATAAATCTTCGGATCCCATTCAGAGAAAAGAGAGAAAAAGTCAATATTAAGGCCTATGGCAAGTGGAATTAATCCTAAAACAGTAGTAATTGCCGTAAGTATTACGGGTCGCAAACGTGCCGTTCCCCCTTCGATAATGGCTAAGGTAGCCTCGTTTTTTCCTAGTAGCGTTCCCGGAGCAATATTGAGTTCCGCACTTTTCCGATCGATTAAAAGCTGGGTGTAATCTAGAAGTACTACACCGTTGTTTACTACAATTCCCGCTAAGGCAATAATCCCCATCATGGTCATCAAAATAACAAAGGGCATCTGAAACGCCATCAAGCCGAGGAAGACTCCTGTAAAACTTAAAAAGATTGACAATAAAATGATAAGTGGTTTGGAGATGGAGTTGAACTGGAATACCAAAAGCAGCAGAATTAATCCCAAAGCAGCTAATAAGGCATTTGATAGGAAGGACATATTTTTCTCTTGCTCTTCAATTTCTCCAGAAAACTTAAACTGAACCCCTTGGGGTAATTCATAACTAGCCAATACACTTTTTACTTGATCCACCACCGCATTGGCATTGTATCCAGCGAGAACGGGGGAGTACAAAGTGACCACCCTATTGAGTTGTCGGTGTTTGATGGCATTGAAGCTGGTACTGTTTTCCCGCTCGATGACGGCGGTGACAGGGATCTCTTTGATTTGCCCATTGGCGGGATCTCTAAAAATGATGTTTTGATTGAACAGCGCATTGTCATCGTAGCGGTTGGTTTTGTTAAACCGTACGTTGATATCGTAGTCATCTCCCTCTTTTTTAAAGATTCCTGCTTTGGCTCCAAAGAGGGAAGTTCTGAGCAGTTGTCCTACTTGAGAAGTAGAAACCCCGAGTTCTCCAGCTTTCTGACGATCGATAGTGAGTTGTACCCCAGGCTTGTTTTTATTGACATCAATTTTCAGTTCTTCCACCCCTTCCACATTGACACGGTTCAGGTGTTCTTTCATTTTTTCGGCGGTTTGGATCAACCCTAAATAGTTGGTTCCTGTAATTTCAATGGTAATGGGATAGCCCGCTGGTGGACCATTGGCATCTTTTTCAACAGAAATGGCCACCCCTGGGAATTTACCGTCCAATTGCTTTTGAATGTCCATCCGTAAGGCTTCACTGGAAATCCCTCCGCGCATTTTGAATTCGCGCATGGTGAGTGTGATTTTTCCTTTGTGAGGAAGCTCGTTGGTATTGCCGCTATCGATAAATGGGTTCCCGGCTCCTTCACCCACTTGTGCCACTCCGGACTCTACCAATAAATTGAACGTCCCATTGTTGTACTCAGGGCGCGCAATGACATCGAAGATCTCGGATTCTATGAGTCGGGTGGTTGTATTTGTTTTTTTAATGGCCGTGCCTTCAGGGTATTCTATAAAGACTAAAATTTGCTTGGGTTGATTTTCAGGAAAAAACTCAACACTGGGTGGGAAAATACCCATTAAAGCAAAAGAGGTAAAAAGTAAAAAGAAAGTTCCCCCGAGGAATAATCCTGGTTTGTAGCCACTTAGCGCAAAACTCAAAAATTTGCGATACCCATTTTCCAAACGCACCAAAAAGGTGTTTTGAAAAGTCTGCGCCCACTTCTTGATAAACAATTTATACATCCAAAATAAAAGGGGTGTTAAAATCATCAAATTCCCAAAAATCCGAACACTGGGACTTCCAAATAACAATAGAATCCCAAGACCTCCCATTATAAAGGTCAAACGCCATAGAGATTTGGTAGCAATTTCACGCTCTTTGATTTCCATAAATCGTGAAACCAGCATGGAGTTAAAAAAGATGGCAACTACAAGCGAAGAGCCCAATACGACCGAAAGGGTAATCGGAAAATAAATCATAAACTCTCCCATCAAACCGGGCCAAGCACCTAGTGGTACAAAAGCCGCAATCGTAGTGGCTGTAGATACGATGATTGGAAATGCGATTTCTCCAATTCCCGCTTTTGCTGCAGCAATTCGGGACATGCCTTCTTTTTCCATCAAACGATAGACGTTTTCTACGACTACGATTCCATTGTCTACTAACATTCCTAATCCCATGACTAGACCGAATAAGACCATGGTATTCATGGTATAACCTAGTGCAGAGAGAATCATAAAGGACATAAACATGGACATGGGAATGGCAAAACCTACAAATAACGCGTTGCGGAATCCTAAAAAGAACATTAGGACTGTTACCACCAGTAAAATTCCGAAGATGATGCTGTTGACTAGTTCACTTACCTGATTTAGCGTCATGTCAGATTGATCATTGGAAACGGTGATTTCTAAGTCAGCGGGTAAACCAATTGCTTCAGGTTGTTCTGTTATTTTACGTATGTCTTGAGAAGCTAAGATGAGGTTTTTTCCTCCCCTTTTTATCACGTCCAATAGGACGGCTTTTTCTCCAAAAGAACGCGCAAAGGAGGTAGTTTCTTTTTCCTTAAAGGAAATTTCTGCTAGGTCTCCCAAGTAAACGGGGCCTCCGTCGGTTTTAACCACAAAGTTTTTTAGCTCCTTGGGGTCACTGATTTCTCCTGTCAAACGGATGTTGCGGCGTTGCCCTCCCATAACAATATTTCCGCCCGAGATGGTTGAGTTTTCTTTAGAAATAGCACCTAAAATGTCATTAAAGGAAACCCGTGCTGCAGTCATTCGATACACATCGACAGCAACTTCAACTTCGAAAACTTGAATCCCTCGGATATTGACTTCTTTGATTTGAGGTAATTGTTCAATCTGGTTTTCAAGTCGTTCTGCATAAATTTTGAGTTGCTCGATAGGATAATCTCCAATCAAACTAATGTTGAGAATAGGTTGTAATTCCGAAAAGTCGAGTTCAAAAATATTGGGTTCAACTTTTGCATTGTTGAATACCGGCCAATCGGGACCTCCCTTTACTCCATCCACCAAATCTTTCACTTTCTGTTTGGCATCGTCGATAGTAATGTTTTCGTCAAATTCTACCTCGATTACGGAAAAGTCTTCCGAAGAGGTAGACCGAATTTCAACCATGTTGGGCACCCCCTTTATGGCTTCTTCTAGGGGATCGGTTACGATACGCTCAATGTCTTCTGCTGTATTTCCAGGGTAAACCGTACTGACAAAAACTTTGGTGTCGTTAATTTCAGGAAAGGCTTCTCTAGGCATAGAAAAATAAGAAGAGATGCCGAGTATAAAAAAGAGTGTCATGATCACGTAGATCACCGTACGGTGTTCTATGGCCCACGAAGAAAATAAAAACTCTTTGATTTTTGTAGTGTTCTTTTGCTTTGCCATTATTCTAGTATTCTTTTTACTTTTTGGTCTTCTACTAAAGTACTTACGCCCTCATCTACTATGAGATCTCCTTGACTTAATCCTGTAAGGACTTCAATCAATTCCTGCTTACTTTTACCGAGTTCTACGATTCGTTTTTCAGTGGTATACCCATTGTCCGGCTCTGGTTGTGTCAAGACAAAAACATAGGTCGATCCACTGGCATTTTCTCGTATTACACGCAGCGGGACCATAAGGGCTTCAGGGTTGGTGTAGTCCACCACGCTCAACCGTGCATTGAGGTTGGGTTTGATTAAATTTTCTGGATTTTCCAAGGCTGCTTCTACACGAAATGTTCGATTACTCGGAGTGATAA
>CAXGYE010000089.1:0-6146 GCA_964013865.1 uncultured Flavobacteriaceae bacterium | reverse complement strand
GTTGATTTTGGTCGTCAAAAAATTGCACGAGCGCACTTTAAAAAGTATCTCAACAGCAAGAGAACGCATCGACTGGAAGCGGGTATGGTTTGCTTTTGTTTTGTGGGGAGGGGTTACCGTTGTGCTAGTGTTTGCAGATTATTTAGCAAGCCCTGAAGACTACCAATGGAATTTTGAGCCTACTTCTTTTGCACTACTTTTTCTTGTTGCTGTAGCTTTGATTCCCATTCAAACAAGTTTAGAAGAGTATGTTTTTCGAGGCTATTTGATGCAGGGTTTTGCCTCTTGTTTCAAGAGTCGATGGGTCGCTTTGTTGATGACTTCACTTATCTTTGGAACGTTGCATATTTTTAATCCCGAGGTAGAGAAACTCGGCTATGGAATTCTCGCGTATTACATTGGAACGGGACTCTTTTTAGGGATTTTAACGCTGATGGATCAAGGGATTGAGCTGGCTTTAGGTTTCCATGCTGCGAATAATTTATTTACCGCACTATTGGTAACTTCTTCTTGGACGGCATTCCAAACAGAGTCTCTGTTGATTGATATTTCAACACCCTCCCTGGGAGCGGAATTGATCATTTCATTGTTTATTTTTTACCCCTTATTTCTATGGATTATGTCCAAAAAGTACCATTGGACAGCATGGAAAGACAAACTTATTTCTCGACTTTAATATGCAAACTCCGCACTATACTAAAATTCACAACCGATTTTTACTCAATGGATACTATTACGATCAGACCACATTAAAAGAAGTCGCCTATAATTTCATAAAAGAAGGGGATCAATACGAACATTTTCTGGGAGATTTTCTGTTGGATTGGCTGGATCAGTCGGATTCTATTTATTTGGAGAGTTCTGGGACAACAGCACAGCCTAAAAAGTTATTGTTTAAAAAGCAATCTTTAGTCCATAGCGCCATTGCTACGGGTGATTTTTTTGGAGTCAGTGTAGGCGATCGGGCGTTACATTGTCTGCCTGTCAATTTTATCGCGGGGAAAATGATGTTGATTCGTGCCATGATTTTAGGCTTGGAGATCGATTTGATTTCCCCTTCCAAAACCCCTTTTCACAAAAATGAAAAGTCGTATGATTTTGTTGCTATGACTCCCATGCAGGCCTTTCATTCCTTATCTGAATTAGGGCGTATCAAAAAACTGATTATTGGGGGCGCCTATGTTTCCTCGGCCCTTCAAAACGCATTGCTTAAAGCTCAAGTAAATGCTTATGAAACATACGGAATGATGGAAACCTTGTCACATATAGCTGTACGGACTTTGGAAGATCCTACTTCCGAATTTAAATGTTTGCCCAGTGTTACGGTGCGTCAAGATGAGCGCAACTGTCTGATTGTTGACGCTCCTAAATTGGACTTACACAATTTGGTAACCAATGACGAGGTAGAACTGTTTAGTCCCACACATTTTCGTTTGATTGGACGTGTGGATCACGTGATCAATTCTGGAGGGGTTAAATTGCATCCGGAACAGATTGAAAGAAAACTCTCAAAACACTTGGCGTTTCACTTTTTTATCGACCGTATTTCGGATCCTGTTTTAGGAGAAAAAGTAGTTTTGGTGGTCAAAGATGATCCTGAAATCCGTCTTGAAAAGTTGTACAAACAGATCGATAAATGTACAAAACTAACGAATTACGAAACCCCCAAAGCGATCGTTTGCTTTAAAGAATTTATTCAGACCTACAGCGGAAAAATAAAACGTGCAGCAACCATGGCGCAAAAGCCCCATCGCGTTTTAGACTTGTAGGACGCCCATATTAAACTTTTCAGAAGCGGGAGCCTGATTTGCTATGTCAATGCCCATACTGATCCAAGAACGGGTTTCTACAGGGTCTATTACCGCATCTACCCAGAGGTGGGAAGCAGCATACAGTATATCGGTCTTTTCTTGGTATTCTTTTTGAATTTTTTCTTTCAGTGCAGCTTCTTTTTTTGCATCTACTTTGACCCCTTCTTTTTTTTCAGCGGACTTTTCGATTTGTAATAATACGTCAGCGGCCTGATTCCCTCCCATAACAGCCATTTTTGCTGTGGGCCACGCCAACATCAAACGGGGGTCAAAGGCTTTTCCGCACATGGCATAATTTCCTGCTCCAAAAGAATTCCCTACCACTACGGTAAATTTGGGGACTACCGAATTGGCAACTGCATTGACCATCTTTGCTCCATCTTTGATGATGCCTCCGTGTTCTGCTTTGCTGCCTACCATAAAACCCGTGACGTCTTGTAAAAATACCAAGGGGATGTTCCGTTGATTGCAATTGGCGATAAAACGTGTTGCTTTATCTGCGGCATCCCCATAGATCACCCCGCCAAATTGCATTTCACCTGTTTTGCTTTTAACTACTTTTCTTTGGTTTGCCACTATCCCAACCGACCAACCGTCAATTTTTGCATAGGTGGTGATTAAAGTTTGACCGTATTCCTTTTTGTATTCATCCATAGAATCAGCATCGACCAAGCGGTCGATCAATTCATAGGAATCGTAAGGTTGGTTACTTTTTTTAGGGATTACGGTATAAATTGAGTCGGGGTCTCCAATTGGATTTTTTGCAGGCGTACGTTGAAAACCTGCACTATTGGGAATACCTATTTTTTCAACTAAACTGCGGATTTTATCTAAGGCTTCTCGGTCGTTTTTTACTTTGTAGTCGGTTACTCCGCTAATACCGCTGTGGGTGTCTGCTCCCCCCAAGAATTCGTTATCTACTTCTTCTCCAATGGCGGCTTTCACCAAATAGCTACCAGCCAAAAAGATACTTCCTGTTTTTTCAACAATTAGCGCCTCGTCAGACATGATGGGGAGGTAGGCGCCACCGGCCACACAACTTCCCATTACTGCGGCAATTTGTACAATACCCCTACTACTCATTTTGGCGTTATTTCTGAAAATTCTACCAAAATTTTCTTTATCGGCAAAGAGTTCGTCTTGCAAAGGGAGAAAAATTCCAGCGCTATCTACCAAGTAGATGATTGGGATTCGGTTTTCCATTGCGATTTCCTGTGCGCGTAGGTTCTTTTTTGCTGTCATGGGAAACCAAGCCCCAGCTTTGACCGTGGCATCGTTGGCAACGATAACACATCGCTTTCCAGAAACCACTCCAAGAACCACGACCACTCCTGCCGAGGGACACCCTCCGTATTCTGGATACATATTTTCAGCTGCGAGAATACCAATTTCATGTACGGCATTGGGATCATCCACCAAGTGGTTGATGCGTTCTCTTGCGGACAGCTTTCCTTGTTCTTTGAGCTTTTTTAAACGGGCTTTGCCTCCCCCTAGTTTATTGGTTCGTGCATGCTCTTGAAGTTTTGCCCATGCCATTTTTATGGCATCTTTATTTTTTTCGTGTTCTAAGTTCATCTGATTGGAATGACACTGCTAAAGTACTAATTTCTATAGGTGTCATTTTAAATAAATGTTCGATATTTGTTTCCATCACAAAATTAAAATGAGTTTAAACAAAAATAAGATTGTAGGGTATACCGCTCTAATCATGGCGGTTATTGGGAGTGCATTAATTTTAATAGGTGTACTTAAATACCCTGAATATGCCATTGGGTTTTCTATTGCAGGTGTTGGCTTTTACGCCATTGCATGGGCGTTTAATGCTTTAAGAGGTAGAATTTAATATGTCTGAAGATAAAAAGGTTATTTTTTCGATGAATGGGGTTTCCAAAACCTACCCTAGTGCGCATCAGCCCGTTTTAAAAAATATTTATTTAAGTTTCTTTTACGGAGCAAAAATAGGAATCCTAGGACTCAACGGTTCGGGAAAGTCCACCTTGTTAAAGATTATTGCTGGTTTGGACAAAAACTTTCAAGGAGATGTTGTTTTTTCTAAAGAATACAAAGTAGGTTATTTGGAACAGGAACCTCAGTTGGATGAAGAAAAAACAGTTTTGGAAGTTGTGAAAGAAGGTGTAGCCGAAACGGTTTCCGTTTTGGAGGAATACAACCAAATCAACGATCAATTTGGATTGCCTGAAGTCTATGAAAATGCAGATAAAATGCAACAACTCATGGATCGTCAGGCAGTATTACAGGATCAAATTGACGCCGTGAATGCTTGGGAACTGGACACCCAACTGGAAATCGCAATGGATGCCTTACGCACACCTGCAGGAGATCAGAAAATCGGTGTCCTTTCCGGTGGAGAACGCAGAAGAGTGGCGTTGTGTCGCTTATTGTTGCAAAAGCCAGACGTTCTCCTATTGGATGAACCAACGAACCACCTCGATGCGGAATCGGTCCACTGGCTGGAACACCACTTAGCACAGTACCAGGGAACAGTAATAGCTGTGACCCACGACCGTTATTTCTTGGACAATGTGGCGGGTTGGATACTGGAATTGGATCGGGGAGAAGGGATTCCGTGGAAAGGGAATTACTCCTCCTGGTTGGATCAAAAATCCAAACGTTTGGCTCAAGAACAAAAGCAGTCTTCCAAACGGCAAAAAACCTTGGAACGTGAATTGGAATGGGTGCGTATGGCCCCAAAGGGAAGGCAATCCAAACAAAAAGCCCGTTTGGCGAATTACGACAAGTTGATGAGTCAGGATCAAAAGCAGGTCGATGAAAAGTTGGAAATCTTTATTCCCAACGGTCCCCGATTGGGTACCAATGTGATTGAAGCTTCTCAGGTTTCTAAAGCCTTTGGAGAAAAATTATTGTATGATGATTTAAACTTTAGCTTACCACAAGCAGGGATTGTGGGAGTGATTGGACCCAACGGAGCGGGAAAATCTACTGTTTTCCGAATGATCATGGGAGAAGAATCACCCGATGGGGGAAACTTTTCTGTGGGAGAAACGGTACAACTTGCCTATGTAGATCAGTCACACACAAATATTGACCCTGAAAAAACCATCTGGCAAAATTTTAGCGATGAACAAGATTTGATCATGCTCGGTGGGAGACAGATCAATTCTCGTGCATTTTTAAGTCGTTTTAATTTTAGCGGAAGTGAACAGAATAAAAAGGTAGCCACACTCTCAGGGGGAGAGCGCAACCGCCTGCATTTGGCAATGACCTTAAAAGAGGAAGGAAATGTATTGCTTCTCGATGAGCCCACCAATGACTTAGACGTCAATACCTTGCGTGCTCTTGAGGAAGGATTGGAAAACTTTGCAGGTTGTGCTGTGGTCATTTCCCATGACCGCTGGTTCTTGGATCGGATTTGTACGCACATACTCGCCTTTGAAGGAGATTCTCAGGTGTACTTCTTCGAAGGATCCTATTCCGATTATGAGGAAAACAAGAAAAAACGTTTAGGTGAAGATTTGCTACCTAAAAGGATTCAATACCGAAAGTTGACTAGAGACTAATACCATTCAAACAAGCCATTTACTATTCAGGAGTAAATTAATGTTCTATTAAAATGAATTCAAAAAAATTAAACATCGCTCCATTGCTGACGGGATTTCTTATCTTTTTGGGGTGTTCATCAGCACCTGAGCTCGGGACGTTCGGATATGATGTTGCTTTTCTAAAATCTCATACAGAAACGCTTGTTTTGGAAAGTCAAAACGGAGAATGTCAGGTAGCGCTGGCGCCTGCCTATCAAGGTCGGATTATGACCAGTGCTTCACAGGGGCTAAAAGGAAAAAGTTATGGGTGGATCAATTATGACCTGATCGCTTCGAATCAATTAGAGGAACACATCAATGTTTTTGGAGGAGAAGATCGTTTTTGGTTAGGTCCGGAAGGGGGTCAGTATTCTATATTTTTTGCACCTGAAACCGATTTTACAATTGACAATTGGTTTACTCCAAAGGCAATCGATACAGATCCTTTTATTGTAAAAAAGAAGGAAAAGAATTCTGTGCATTTTTCGCAACAAATCCGAGTTAAAAATTACAGCGACTTTGTTTTTGATCTCGATGTTGAACGAAAAGTATCAATTTTTGACAAATCGACCATTGAAGATCAACTAGAAATCGCAATCGACTCTCAAATTTCCTTTGTAGGGTTTCAATCCGAAAATAAAATAACAAATACAGGGAGTCAGCCATGGGAAAAAGAATCGGGATTACTGTCAATATGGATTTTAGGAATGTTTAATCCTTCGCAACAGACTACAGTGATTATACCGTATCAAGGGAGCTTAGAGCTGAATACGGA
>CAXGYE010000088.1:0-6169 GCA_964013865.1 uncultured Flavobacteriaceae bacterium | reverse complement strand
ATCTAAATACTCCCTAACGTCACTGGTAGTTGTGCTATCTGGAGACCCCAGATTGACAAGTAAAACTCCTTTCATTTTCAATTTTTTACGAAGATACTGAACCTAAATATTTCTTGGGAGTAGTTCCGTATTTCTTTTTAAAAGCAGCAATAAAATGACTGGAAGTACTATAACCTAGTTTAAGACCGACCTCGTTGACATTGTATTTTTGAGAGTTTAGCATTCTCCTTGCCTCCTCCATTTTGTAATCCAGTAAATACGCAAAGACCGTCTCTCCGTAAATTTGTTTAAATCCCTCTTTAAGTTTTTTGAGTGACAAGCCAATCTCAAGTGCTAAGGCTTCAAGGGAAGGGGGATCGGTCATCCGCTCCAGAATAATCTGCTTCGCCTTTCTGATTTTTTGAACATTTTCTTCATCCACTAGGAAAGGACATTGCTCCACAGAGGGATCTTCGTTTTTGTTAAAATACAAACTCAAAAGTTCATACGCTTTCCCCTTAAAATAGAGGGACTTCATACTGTCGTGTACTTTTGCTTGTAATATTTGACTTAACACTACCGCAATAGATGAAGAAAAAGGCAAATTATCATAATATTTTCTAGCACTGTTCTCGGGGCTTAAAAATGAAATGTGGTTTGCATCAGTTGAAAAAAGTGAGTGGAACTTGGCTATGGAAATTAAAATACTGACCATCCAAGTGTCAGGAGCCAACTCAACATCTATGGGTAGCGCCTTTAGTGGATTATAGAGCAACATGGAATGGTCTTCCAAAACCTGAAAGGTATAGCGCCCCTCATTAAAAGTAAAATTTGTTTGTCCTTTTAAACAAAAATGAAATTGAATTACATCTTGATTTACCTCCTGTTGTTTTCGCAAGGGGACTTCTCCATCATTTTTAAAACGCAGCACAAAAAAACCCGAATCAATTTCAGATTGATAAAATGAACTTATACCGTTATTTTTCATAGTTTACACATTTTAAAATTTTCTTACAAAAATTTAGAAAAGTTAAACAAAAATAGGTCTTTTAATGATTTTATTAAAACCTTCATTTAAAACTTTCTCTGCTATTTTAAAACTTTTCAGCGTTACTTTTTCTGACACCAGACCCTTATTTTTGTGCCAGAATTTGATTGATAATGGAAATGAACCGTTTTTTTGCGGTAGGGGTGAGCTATAAAACAGCAGATATCGATCTTCGGGGTTGTTTTAATCTTAATGATTCGCAACTTCATGCCTTGTTTTTGGAGGCCAAATCTTTGGACATCAAAGATTTGTTGGTTATAAACACCTGTAATCGGACTGAGCTCTACGCTTGGACCAACAATGCAGAATGTTTGGTGGAGTTGCTTTGCAATCACACAAGCGGAGATAAAGTTTTTTTCGATCAAGCAGGCTATCGATTGTCAAACGAAGCGGGAATTCACCATTTGTTCCGTGTAGGCACAGGCCTTGAAAGTCAAATTTTAGGAGACTTCGAGATCATTGGTCAAATCAAAAAAGGGTTTTACCGCTCTAAAAAAATGGGGCTCGCTCAGGGGCCAATGGAGCGATTGACGAATGCCGTGATTCAAGCCAGTAAACAGATCAAAACAGAAACTGAGATTTCCAGCGGTGCCACTTCAGTTGCCTTTGCCTCGGTACAGTACATTCTAAAACATGTAGAATCCATTTCTGAGAAAAACATCCTGCTCTTCGGTACAGGTAAAATCGGGACAAATACCTGTGAAAACCTAGTCAAACACACCCAAAACGATCATATTGTATTGATCAACCGTACCCAAGAACGCGCGGAAAAAATCGCAGGAAAATTTCCAGTTCGTGTAAAACCCTTCGGTGCGTTGACCTCCGCCATTCACGAAAGCGATGTGTTGATTGTCGCTACAGCAAGTCAAAATCCGACCATCACTACCGATTTAATACACAGCTCAAAACCCTTGCTCATTCTGGACCTTTCCATTCCCAGAAATGTAGCAGCACAAGTCAACGATTTGGAAAATGTAACTGTGGTCCATCTGGATGAACTTTCACAAATCACAGACGCTACTTTTGAAAAACGAAAAAAATACATCCCCAAAGCCGAAGCTATTTTAGAAGATGTAAAGTCTGAATTTATCGCTTGGCTAGAACACCGGAAATACATTCCAGCACTGAATGCTTTTAAAGAGAAAATAGTGCTTTCTAAAAAAGAAAAACAAGAAGTTGAAAACTACATCAACAACTGTTTTGGTTTTCAAAGAAAACAAAAAATTGCTCAAAAAATTACAGGTCAAATTGCTGCTTACCTAAGAGAAAACCCACATCAAGCAGACGAAACCATTGAGCTGATTTCTGACCTTTTCCAACTAGAATCTGAGAAACTTCCCCAAAGATGATTCGCATTGGTACACGAAAAAGCGCTTTGGCTTTGTGGCAAGCGAACCAAGTCAAAAAAGGCTTAGAGAAATTGGGTGAAGAATGCACCCTTGTTCCCATTGAAAGTAGCGGTGATCAAGATTTAATTCAGCCTTTGTACCGCATGGGCATTCAAGGCATCTTTACCAAAAGCCTGGACCGCGCACTTTTAAACCAAACTATAGATCTTGCTGTACACAGCCTTAAAGACGTTCCTACTGAATTAGCTGAGGGCATTGAAATCTCAGCCTGTCTAAAACGAGGCAGCGCACGAGATGTCGTAGTACATCATCCTAACTTTTCTGACTGGACGCAAAATTCGGTGATCGGAACGGGCAGTTTGAGACGTACGGCTCAGTGGCTTCGAAAATACCCCCATCACAAAACGGAAAACCTGAGAGGGAACCTTCAAAAACGCCTAGAAAAACTCGAAGACTCCCAATGGGGAGGAGCTATTTTTGCCCAAGCAGGTTTGGAACGGATGGGTTTGTTGAAAACGAACTACTCTGTTTTAGACTGGATGCTGCCTGCTCCTGCTCAAGGCATTATAGGAATTGCCTCGCTGAAAGAGAACTCGACCTTGTCGAAAGTCATTCAAGAACTGAATTGCAAAGAAACGGCACTCTGTGCTGAAGTAGAACGCACATTCTTAACTACTTTGGAAGGAGGTTGTACCGCACCCATTGGTGCATATGCTTTTGTCAAGGATCAGAATGTTCACTTTCACGGAGGATTGTTTTCACTAGACGGAAAACAGGCTCTAGAACATCAAACAGAATCACACCTAGATCTAGCTGCTAACTTGGGAAAAAAAGCAGCACTCCATATCTTGGAAAAAGGCGGTACGGAACTGATGCAACAAATAAAAAGGGAATTGAAATGAGACTGCTTGCAACAAAATTAGTCAGTCCCCATTTTAAAGATCGCTTGATCCAGCAGGGTATGTCTTTAATCACCTATCCCTTTATCCAGATAGAACCGCTTACAACGTCTGTTTTTGGAGTTCAATCTTCTTTACTTTTTACTAGTCAAAACGCCGTAAAGCTCGCCTTTGAATCGGAGGAAATAAAAAAGCAAATTCAAGGAAAAAATTGTTTTTGTGTGGGAGCTAAGACCAAATCACTTTTGGAAGAAAAAGGTCAAAAAGTGATCAAAATGTGTCAAAATTCGTTAGAATTAGCCCAATTTTTGGTGAAAAACCACAAAAATGACTCGTTTTCGTTTTTTTGCGGAAAGCGAAGACGACCCGAAATTGAAACTGTTTTGGAACAACACAAAATACGTTTGGAAGTACACGAACTTTACCAAACCCACTTCACTGCCAAACATTTTGAAACGCATTTTGACGGAATCCTTTTTTTTAGTCCTTCTGCAGTAACCAGTTTTTTTATGAAAAATAATTGGTCTATCGACACCCATGGGTTTTGTATCGGAACCACAACCGCTGCGGAATTAAAAAAATACACCTCCGAATTTAGTACAGCAAAAGAACCCAGTGAAAGTCATCTTTTAGTAACCTTACACCACTATTACAAACAACACTATGTTAAAAAATGATCTTTTTTTAAGAGCGCTTAAGGGCGAACCTGTAAGACGTCCCCCCGTGTGGATGATGCGTCAAGCGGGCAGGTACCTTCCTGACTTCATGACGCTCAAAAACAAATACGACTTCTTTACCCGTTGTCAAACTCCAGAACTCGCTACAGAAATCACCCTCATGCCCATTGACCAAATAGGGCCAGATGCGGCCATTTTATTTAGTGATATTTTGGTTGTACTCCAGGCCATGCAAATTCCTGTGGAAATGAAAGATGGCGTGGGCCCTTGGATTCCTAATCCCATAAAATCGCAAGCGGATGTAGATCAAGCCATTGTTCCTGATATTCATGAACATCTAGGCTATGTGATGGAAGCCATCAAAATGACCCAAAGCGAACTGAACGAACGCGTCCCGTTGATCGGATTTGCAGGATCCCCTTGGACTTTGCTGTGCTATGCCGTTCAAGGACAAGGCTCCAAAACTTTTGACAAAGCTAAAGCCTTTTGCTTCAGTCAACCGGAAGCAGCACATGCCTTATTACAAAAAATTACAGATACCACGATTTTGTATTTGAAAGAAAAAGTGAAATCCGGAGTTCATGCCGTACAACTTTTTGACTCTTGGGGAGGGCTACTTTCTCCAGACGATTACCAACTCTTTTCCTGGCCCTACATCCAGCAAATCGTCACCGCGCTCAAGGAAGAAATACCGGTACTCGTGTTTGGAAAAGGCTGTTGGTTCGCTCTTCATGAAATGGCAAAGTCAGGAGCTTCCGCACTGGGAGTGGACTGGACCTGTTCTGCGAGAAATGCCCGCTATCTGTCTGGAGGACAAATAACCCTTCAAGGGAATTTCGATCCAGCAAGACTGCTTTCGCCCATTCCAGAAATTACCGAAGCGGTGTACAAAATGATCAATGAATTTGGTAAAGACCGCTACATCGTAAATCTGGGACATGGGATTCTTCCCAACATTCCTGTGGATCACGCCAAAGCGTTTGTAGATGCTGTAAAATCATACTATTAATCCTTTTCCCAATGAAAGAGCCCTTTTACGAATACATCCAAAATCTGCAAGATACCATTACCCAAGCGCTGGAGGCTATCGAAGTAAAGGCACGTTTTAGAGAAGATTTATGGGAACGGCCTGAGGGGGGCGGAGGTCGTACTCGAATCATTGAAAATGGAGATGTGATTGAAAAAGGAGGTGTGAATATTTCTGCCGTACACGGACCGCTTCCAAAGAGTATGCAGGAATATTTTAATGTAAAAGACGTTGATTTTTTTGCCTGTGGCTTGAGCTTAGTAATTCACCCGATCAACCCGATGGTGCCCACAGTGCATGCCAATTGGCGCTATTTTGAAATGTACGACGAGAAGGGAAATACAGTAGATCAATGGTTTGGCGGAGGACAGGACCTCACTCCCTACTACCTCTTTGAAGAAGATGTGCGCCATTTTCACCAAACCTGTAAAACCGTTTGTGACTCATTTCATACTGATTTGTATCCTGATTTTAAACAAAAATGTGATGCGTATTTTTTTAATAAACACCGAAACGAAGCACGAGGAGTGGGAGGACTTTTTTTTGATTACCTCAAAGAAGAAGGTTCCTTTAGTTTAACGGATCGTTACGATTTTGTCACAGCGGTAGGGAATTCATTTTTAGAGGCCTATACTCCCATTTTAAAAAAACGCAAGGATCTGCACTATACTCCTGCTCAGCGCAATTGGCAAGAAATTAGAAGAGGGCGTTATGTAGAATTCAACCTGGTTCACGACAAAGGGACACTTTTTGGCCTGCGTACCAATGGACGAATTGAAAGCATTTTGATGAGTCTCCCTCCAAAAGTTCAATGGCATTACGACCACCAGCCTGAAGAAGGAAGTGAGGAAGCAAGGCTTTTGGAAGTGTTGAAATCGCCCAAAAACTGGGTGTAAAAAGCAATTTTAAAATGAAAAAGAAAATTTTGTACTTTAAATAGCTAATCAGGTATTGCCATGAACACCCTAGATATCTTATTCGTACTACCCTTATTGATCATCTTCTCTTATCTGTTTGATGCCTTTGCGCGTAAAACAAAATTCCCTTCGGTAATTCTATTGATGGCTACTGGGATCATCATTCGGTTTGTTATCTCTTTTTCGGGCTACGAAAATTTTGCTTTTCTGGACAATCTCATTCCCGTTTTAGGGACTATTGGGTTGATCTTGATTGTTTTAGAAGGGGCTATC
>CAXGYE010000087.1:0-6177 GCA_964013865.1 uncultured Flavobacteriaceae bacterium | reverse complement strand
CTCCAAAATGCACCAAAAGGTGTTCGCAGAAGTAGTCTAATTGGTTTAAACAGGCCCCACGGCTTAGGGGATAACTAAACGTATCTGGATCAAAATGTCCTATACTTTTTACCCCTTGCTCTTGAAAAAGTTGATAAAGAGCTTCCAACTCCTGTTTTGCTGGGGTATAAACAACAGGGATTTCAGGAGTCCCCTTCCATTTTTTACGGTTGTTCTTGTCAAAATTCCACTGTCCTCCTTCTGGTTGGGATCCTAGCATCAAGAGGTCAAACTTCTTCCGCATGTTGCGGTAGAAAAACTCAAGTACGTACTGCTTTTTTCCTGTGAAATAGGCGGTCAGTTCCTCACGAGATGCCATAAAATGATGCGTATCCACCTCCTCTGAGGGAATCGTGAGTTCATTGCAAAACGCTTTTAGTTGCTCTGCCAATCGATACTCGTCGGGAGTTTGATAGGCAAAAGATGCGGCTTGGTATTTTTCAATAATCTCCTGAAGATTTTGAACTAAATCGTGTTGATTTTCTGGAGCATCAAGTGTCTTGTAAAGTACACGATGTCCTTTTTGCTCTAACTCGCGGTGAAAGTTCCGCATCGCTCCAAAAAAACCAATCAATTTTTGAATGTGGTGTGGGGCGTAGTCGGTCTCTTGACGCAGTTCCATTTGAACGTAGAGCACCTCCGGATCAGGGAGATCAAACCAGGGATGCTTCGAGTTTAGTTGATCTCCAAGAAGTAGTCGTATTTTCATTCAAAAAGAGTTTGCTGATTCCACAAGCGTTGAAATTTACCACCTTCGTCATACCGTTCCGCTTGCATTCGAATATTGAATTTTCGATCGCGTGGATCATTTCCTACTCCGGCAACATACATCCAATTCCCATAATTACTGTGTACGTCGTAATCCATGAGTTGAGACTCAAAATAAGCGGCGCCTATCCGCCAATCCAATAAAAGATCTTTAGCAAAATAAGAAGCTACATTTTGTCTTCCGCGGTTGCTCATCCAGCCGGTTTTTTGCAATTCAATCATATTGGCATTCACAAAAGGCTCTCGGGTTTCCCCATCGATCCAAGCTTGAATGGTTTTGGGGTTATTTTTCCAGTGATAGTCTTTTTGTAGAATACCTCCCAGTTGGAAAATACGGTCTTGGTGTTTAAGTGAAATAAACTTAAAATAATCTCTCCATATCAATTCGAAAATGAGCCAGTAGGTCGATTGATTTTTTTGTATTTGTGCTTCGTATTCTTTGATCTCCCAATAGATTTGTCGGGCAGAGAGGGATCCATTGGCTAACCACGCCGAAAACTTTGAGCTGTAATCTAAACCCAATAATCCATTGCGGGTTTGCTTGTAGAAAGAGAGTTTTTCAGTTTCCCAAAAATAATGCTCCATGCGTAACTGTCCCGCACGGCTGCCTCCTTTGAAAGGAAATGCTGTATGAGGAGGTTGTGCTATGGGCGAAAATCCCAAGTCTGTAATTGCAGGAATTTTGAACTCTTGAGGCAAATAATTTTCTTTAGGAAAAGCAGAAATTTCAGGAAAGCTCGGACGCACCTTACTCTGTTTTTCACAAGCTTTACGAAAAACAGTAAACACTTCGGGAAGATTTTCTATCTCCATCGGAAGATCTTCTGGGTGAAATAAAAACTGATCGCAATAGTTGTGAATTTTGAGTGTTGGGGACAATTCGTTTCGTACAGCTTGCGCTGTCACTTCCTCTTCTCTAGTCCACTCTTCTTGATAGTATAGGTCCGTAATGTGAAGTTGCTCAACCCAATGTGAAATTCCCTTTTCAGGGGCTTGAGTCTCTACAATAAGGCTTATGTTTTTTTTGGCCAAGTCGGAGGATAACTGGTGAAGGGTTTCGATTAAAAATTGGGATCGAAACGGACCTGTTTTTTTAAAACCCCAAGGTGTCTCAGTAAAGTGATTGGGATCTAAAGCGTAATAGGCCACTACCCCCTCACACTTTTTTGCTGCGTGATGAAATGCGTAATGATCCAATAACCGCAAATCGTTGCGTAACCAAATTAAAGCGTTCCTTTTTCCGTTCTGCATTTTCTACTACAATATTTTACTTGTTCCCAATCGCGTTCCCATTTTTTTCTCCACTGAAAAGGTCTCCCACATTGAACGCATATTTTTTCGGGTAAATGCTGCTTTAAAACACCTCTCATACCTTGTTCAGAGCCATTTTATATGTGGTCAAACAGCGTTCTCTAGCCATTTTGTGATCTACAATCGGCTGGGGATAATCGAGTTCCTGAAAATTGGGAACCCATTTTTTGATGTAATCGAGTTCCTTATCAAATTTTTTAATTTGTTCCGTCGGGTTGAAAATCCGAAAATAAGGTGCTGCATCCACGCCACAACCGGCTACCCATTGCCAATTTCCCACATTACTGGATTGTTCGTAATCGAATAATTTTTCAGCGAAATAAGCTTCTCCCCAACGCCAATCAATGAGAAGATGTTTACATAAAAAACTACCCACTAACATCCGAACACGGTTGTGCATGAAACCGGTTTGGTTGAGCTCTCGCATTCCAGCATCTACAAAAGGATAGCCCGTCTCCCCTGCACACCATTTGGCAAATTCTTCCTCGTCATTTCGCCATTGAATTTGATCGTACTGGGGTTTGAAACTCTTGGTGGGGGTATGTGGAAAATGCCATAAAATTTGCATAAAAAACTCTCTCCAGATCAGTTCTTTTAAAAAGGTTGTATTGGCTCGTGAAGCGGCTTTTTTCACGGCTTTTCTGACACTTACCGTCCCAAACCTCAGTGCCACACCTAATCTAGAAGTTCGATCTAATGCTGGAAAATTTCGAGTTTCCTCATATTCATCGATGATCTTTTCGTTAAAAACGGTTTTAGGTTGTGCCACAGCACTTTTTGAAAAACCTAAATCTTCCAAAGTACAAGAAGGAAGTGTTTCCTGTGCACAGTTGTTTACTAGGTCTTCTGATGGATAATATGCGATGGGATTTTCCTCAAAGTGGGAAAGCCATTTTCTAGAGTAAGGAGTATATACTTTATAGGGTGTTCCGTCGTCTTTGGTGACTTCGTCTTTTCCAAAAATGACTTGATCTTTATAGGATTCAAAGCCCACACCATTTTCTGCGAGGAATTTTTTTATTGTCGCATCTCTTTCCAAACCATAAGGTTCGTAATCTTCGTTGCAAACTACTTTCTCGATAGTCCCCTTTTCTATGAGCTTTTGAAAAATAGCCTTGGGGGTACCATGATATATTCCAACATTACATCGGTTCCTCTTCATAGCAACATCTATGGCACCCAAGGCTAATAAAATAAATTCTACACGTGCATCTTGTTTCGGCAATCGATCCAAGATGACAGAATCGAATATAAAAATGGGGAGTACCTTGTTTTTTCCTTGTAAAGCTTGATACAACCCATGGTTGTCTTCAATACGCAAGTCTCTTCGGAACCAAAACAAGGTGTATTTCTCCAAATCGTTTACGTCTTTAAATTTCCAATTCCACCGTCGAGTTGTAAAACACGACCGGTCATCCAACTGCTTTCTTCACCTAGAAGAAAAGCTGTGGCTTGAGCAATTTCTTTGGCACTTCCTACTCGTCCCAATGGATGGCGCTCATTTGCCTTTTCCATTTTAGTTTCGTTGTTTAAAAACTTAGACGCCAAAGGAGTATTTACTAAAGAAGGAGCAATGGCATTAACTCGTATTTTAGGAGCAAATTCTGCAGCCAAAGAACGGGTAAGACCCTCTATAGCGCCCTTAGAGGAGGCTACCGAACTGTGAAAAGGCATTCCCGTCTGTACAGCTACCGTACTGAAAAACACCACAGAAGCAGAACCACTATTGCTGAGTGGTGCCAAAACAGCTTTTAAAGAATTGATGGCACCCATAACGTTGATTTGAAAATCTTTTTCGAAAGCTTCCGGTGAAAGTCCTTTGAAAGGTCTGAGATTGATACTCCCGGGACAATACACAAAACCGTGCAACGTATCGGGTAATAATGTAACGTCCAACTGATCTGTAGTGGCGTCAAATGGGATGTGTTGTACATCTAGATTTGCAACTGAATCACCAGATCGGCTAGCCACAACTACTTTGTTTGAGACGGATAAGAGCTCTGCTAGAGCCAAACCGATACCCGAGCTTCCGCCTATTATTAGTATGTTTTTTTCTTTCATCATAAAGGATAAGGTCCAAATAGTTCGATTAATGCTTTTTTACGGTATTCAAATATTTCTTTCAACTTGGGAGCAACGATAAGAGGATGTGCAAACCTTCCCAACACTCCAAAAGGAATTTTATAATCTACAATGTCAATCATCTCCACCCCCTTTTCAATGGGTTTAATAAAATGTTTGTGATGCCAAAGATCATAGGGCCCAAATCGCTGTTCATCTACAAAATAATTCCCTTCCTCTACATGAGTGATTTCTGTGACCCAAGTAGTAGGAATATTCAAGAGCGGGGTTACAACGTATTGAATGATTTGGCCTGCAAACATTCTTTCTGCAGCACCGCTTACAATCTTAAACCCCATATAATCTGGAGTAATACGCTTTAAATTCTTTGGGTCTGACAGAAAATCCCACGCCTCAGATTGGGAAATGGGTAACTTTTGAATCGTTTCTAAACGATATATTTTCATAATCTGTCATTTTTAACAAACTTACAAAATGTTTAACTATACTTAATATTAATTAAACAAAAATATCGAGCTAGTTTTTAACAATTTGGAATTAATCTCTAGTTACAGTAGTGTTTCGATGAAAAAAATTATATTTGATTTTAACTTAAAACCCAAATAATGAAACATTTAAAACTTATTATTCTTTTGTGCGGCGGCCTTGCTGTAGCGCAAATTCAAACTCCCCAACCCAGTCCTAGTAACACAATGGAACAAGTGGTAGGCTTGACGGAAGTCAAAATTGAGTATTCTCGACCCACAATGCGAGGAAGGACCATTATGGGAGACTTAGTTCCCTACGGTAGCCTTTGGCGAACAGGGGCAAACAAGAACACCACTCTCAGCTTTAGTGATCCAGTTATGGTAGGCGGCCAAGCTTTAGCTTCAGGTACCTATGCCTTGTTCACCCGCCCAGGGAAAAGCTTATGGGAAGTCTTTTTTTACAACGAAACTGAAAATTCAGGACTTCCAAAGGAATGGAAACCGGAATCAATTGTAGCAGTAATCGAAGTACCTACCCAAAGTCTGGTAGAACCAGTAGAATCGTTTACAATTAGTATAAATGAGTTAAGGAATACTGGAGCCAACATCCACCTCAGTTGGGAAAACACAAGAGTGACGCTTCCCTTGGAAGTACCTACAGATGAGAAGACCATGGCTAGTATCAAAGAAACAATGAAAGGAACACCCAAAGCAAGAGACCTCTATCAAGCAGCAGTTTATTATCGAGAAAGCGGAAGAGACTTACAAGCTGCTAAAGAATGGATTGGTAAAGCCATTGAGATGGATCCAGGAAAATATTGGATGTTTCGTCAACAAGCACTCATTCTCGCTGATTTGAATGAAAAAGAAGCAGCGATAAAAGCAGCCCAATCTTCTTTGGAATTGGCAGAAAAAGCTGGAAATCAAGACTATGTCCGGCTCAACACCAAGGCCATAGAGGAATGGTCAAAATAAGACTTAAGCCGCCTTCGGGTGGCTTTTTTTGTACTTGGTTTTATACCATACGTTGAGTACCAAACCGAAAATGACAAAAAAGGTCCCCAAAAGGTGGTAAAAATCGTAGGTTTCTCGAAGTACAAAAACACCAAAAACTAACGTAAATAAAACCTCGACATACTTAAAGGGCGCCACCATATGAGCTTCCGCATTTTGAAAGGCTTTAGTCATAAACAACTGTCCGAAAAAACCAAATAATCCAAGGCTTGACAAGAGTAAAAGGTCTTCATAACTGGGCGTCTTCCAAGAAAAAAAACTCCCAACTCCTCCCACAAGGGTAGCGATCAACATAAAATAATGTACCACAACCACGGGATGATCCCCTTTTCCAATTTTGGAAATTAAAATATAGACCACGGCAGAAAAGAAAGCAGCTAATAAGACAAGAAAAACTCCAAAACTAGATCCTGAAGGATCGTAACTTTTAATTAAAAACACTCCAGCGAAGGCCATCAAAAAAAAGAGCCACTGTATAGGTTTGATAACTTCTGAT
>CAXGYE010000086.1:0-6182 GCA_964013865.1 uncultured Flavobacteriaceae bacterium | reverse complement strand
CCTCGGTGTAAACGAGGTGCTCTGAACCAACTGAGCTAAGCGCCCTAAAGAAAACAATCGTTTCCAAAAGGTTCGCAAAGATAAAATTTATACAGGAATTCCAAACTATTCCTTTGGCTATTTTATTTTACGGAGTTATTTTTTTCATACTCCAAAACCTCAGCTACAACAAATGTACTTCCTCCAACAAAAATCAGGTCTTCTGGAGCAGCTTCCTCTATCGCCACCTGGTAGGCTAAAGCAACTTGCTGAAAATACTGAATGTGCAAAGGAGAATTGACCAATTCTTCCTTTAATTGCGTCAAAGGCAAGGCACGCTCCAGACTAGGACTACTCAAATAAAAAGTTGCTGTGGAAGGAAAAAGAGGCAGTAAATCCTGAACCTCCCGACCCTGAACAAAACCCATTACCAAATGTAATTTCCCATAAGAAAGTGTTTTGATTTCTTTTGCCACAAGAGTCAAGCCCTCCTTATTATGTGCCACATCTAAAATGACTTCGGGTATTGCTCTTATTTTTTGCCATCGCCCCATCAGTTGCGTCGCATCTTTGACATTCAAAAGCCCTTTCTGTACGATTTTGTCCTCTAGTCCCAGATGGAGTTGCTCCAAAGCAGCTACCACCGTTCGGATATTTTTTTTCTGATAACTTCCCGTTAAATCAGAATGGAATGGACTATTTTGCTGTTCAGCATAAGACAATGGAGCTCCTTGGTGTTGCGCCACTTCTTCAAAGACCACTTGTGTTCTAGGGTCTTTTTCTCCAATTACTACAGGAATCTTAGGCTTTATGATTCCTGCTTTTTCTCGGGCTATTGTCGTATGTGTAGTGCCTAAAAATTGAGTGTGATCCAATCCAATATTGGTAATTACAGAGAGCACAGGTGTAATAATATTGGTCGCATCCAAACGGCCGCCCAAACCAACCTCTATGACTGCATAGTCCACCTTTTCTTTCTTAAAATACCAAAAGGCGAGGCCCACAGTCATTTCAAAAAAAGAAAGTTGAGCCTTTTCAAAATACGGCTTGTGAGAAGTAACGAACTCGACTACCTCCTGTTTTGAAATCAGTTGACCACCTACCTTAATCCGTTCCCTAAAATCCAGCAGATGTGGCGAGGTGTACAGGCCAGTTTTAAACCCTGCCGTTTGCAGGACAGAGGCCATCATGTGTGCGGTAGATCCTTTGCCATTTGTACCCCCAATATGAATACAGGGATAGGCTTGATGCGGATTCCCCAAATACTGGTCAAGCTGTTGCATCGCTTCTAAACCTGGGCGATATGCCGCCGCTCCTTTTCGTTGAAACATGGGAAGTTTTGAAAACATCCATGCAATCGTTTCTTGATAGGTCTCCACTGTTTACTCTCCTAATTTAAATTGAATTACAACAAATCCGACTTGTTGCTGTGGCGCTTGAGAATCGGGATACCATTTGTGTAATAAAGCTGTTTTTTTTGCAGGCTCCATCAAACAAGGATGGGTATTGGTACTTCCTTTTACACCAGGCTCTGCAAGGACAACTTCCCCTTGGGGATTGACTGTAATTCGAACCACGACCGTTCCTTCTTGGTTGCAGTCCTGAACTACTTTGCCATTAGATTGAAGATTTCTTCCATTCAAACCGTATCCCTTACCGATTCCTCCCAAACCTGCATTGTTGTAATAACTACTTGCATAGGGATTTCCCTCTACCTTTCCTTTATCTCCAACCTCCTGGTCATCTCCTTCTCCTTGGGTTTCTTCCCCTTTTTGAGTATTTTTTTTCAACAAATTAGAAACCACACTCTTGGTTGCCTCAGAAACTTTTGGTGCTTCTTTCTCGGGGGGCGTTTCTTCTGCTTTTTCTTCTTCCACGGGCGGTTGAATTTCCTTTTGAGGGGATTCCTTTTCTGGGATACTCACCGTAGATTCTTTTTCTGTGAGTACCGGTAGGGTTTCTTCTGGGGTTACCTTCTTGGGAGTAGGCTGTGGCGTGTTCTGTTCTACTTTAGGTTCGTTTTGAATCGGTGTGGGTTTTGCACTTACAGGTTTTTGGGGCTGGATGTTCCCACTTCCCTGAGCTAAGGTGCCAAAGTTGACCTCCATACCGTAACTTACGGGTGGATCGTAATACGTCAGACCCAAAACAAAAAAAAGCAACAACAAGAGCAATCCCACCAGTGCCGTGAGACCTGCTGACTTTTTTTTATGAGGTGTGTCTAAGATTCTCATTTTAATTTTCAAGGTGTATCTACAGCCAATACAACCTTTATCCCGTTTTTATTGGCAATGTTCATCACATAAACTACCTGATCTATGGCCACTTTTTTTTCGGTTCTCAGGACGATAGAAGGGATTTGCATTGAAGTGAGATTTTGGACGAGCTGACGCTCTAAATTTCTTTTCGCAACCCGGTCTGCATTGAGGTAAAATTGATTCGTATTGGTAATGGTTACCGCTACTGTATTTCGGTTTTCAGTTTTGCCCTCTGCTTGAGGTAGCTTTACCTCTATGGTATTGAGTTGTTTTGCTAAAGTAGAGGCAATCATAAAAAAAATCAACAACAAAAAAACCACATCCGTCATGGAGGACATGTTAAACTCGGGACGAATTTGGTTCCTTCCGCGAAGCTTCATCTTAAGCCGGTTCGTTTAACAGATCTAGAAATTCCAAGCTTGTCGCTTCCATCTGATACACCGCTTTGTTTGTTTTTACCACCAAATGGTTGTAACTGATGTATCCGAGTATCCCTACGATAAGTCCTGCTACTGTTGTCGTCATGGCGGTATACAAACCATCCGCAAGTAATTGCATATCAATATTTCCCCCAGCATTTGAAATTTCAAAAATGGACAATATCATTCCGATTACGGTTCCTAAAAAGCCCAACATTGGGGCTGCACCGGCAATCGTAGCAAGAATACTAATGTTTTTTTCCAGTTGATAGACTTCCAAACGACCTGCGTTTTCTATCGCCGTATTGATATCTTCCAACGGCCTGCCTATCCGAGATAAGCCTTTGGAAACCAAACGGGATACAGGAACGTTTTCTTGCACGCACAATTGTTGTGCGCTATCCACTTTGCCTTGCATTACAAAGGATCTAATTTGAGACATAAAAGTAGGGCCCACACGTACCGCTGCACGAATGGCAAAAAGTCGTTCAAAATAAATATAAACGACCATCAACAAAAGTACAGTCAAGACGCCAATAATTATCTGGCCTCCAAGTCCTCCGTTTTGAATCAGTTCAATCAAAGAAAGGGTTTTCTCTGTCTGTAGCGGAGAGGGATCTTGTTGGAGAAATAGCGTCATATGAAAAGAGAATTTACTTTAAAACGTAAGCGCAATCAAAAAATTCTATTTGGTTTCTGTTAAAGTACAAAATTCCGCATTAGTACAAAGACTACAAAACCTCCAATAAACCCTAAAAAGGCCAACCATGCAATCTTTTTAAGATACCAGAAAAAATCTATTTTTTCCATACCCATTGCCACTACACCCGCTGCAGAACCGATTATAAGCATACTTCCTCCTGTCCCTGCAGAATAAGCAATCAAATGCCAAACGGGATCGTCTGTTGGCATAGAAAACATACCCATACTAGCCGCTACCAAGGGTACATTATCAATTACTGCAGAACCAATCCCTAGTAACGCAATTACAATATCCGTATTGGGAATAGCCGTGTTGAGTCCTTCTGCAAAATTGAACAACAATCCTAAAGACTCCAATGCAGCCACAGCCAATAAAATTCCTAAAAAGAACAAAATACTGGGCAGTTCAATTTTGGATAAAGAACGGTGTACAGGACTGCTGGTTTGGTGGGCGTCACTTTCCTCATCTATGGAGGTGATGTTTATTTTCGCTTTACTAAAAATTTCAGCAAAAGTAGCCACAACTGCCAAGGAAAGCATCATCCCTACATAAGGAGGGAGGTGCGTTATCGTCTTAAAAACAGGAACAAATACTATCGCTGACAGGCCTAAATACAACATGCGAGCCCCGTGCTTGTGAAAGCCTACATCTCCTTCATCGGGTTTAGCTTCCTCAATCTCTCCTTGAAATGCCGGCAAAAAAGAGGCAATTCCTACAGGAATGATCAAACAAATTATTGAGGGTACTAAAACATAACTAATTAAACTCAAGGTAGTTACTTTATCGCCAATCCACAACATTGTAGTGGTTACATCCCCAATGGGAGACCAGGCTCCTCCAGCATTTGCAGCCACAATGATCAATCCTGCAAACCACAATCGGGTGTCTCGATCGGAAATTACTTTTTGTAATATCGTAATGAGAACAATAGTCGCGGTCAAGTTGTCTATGATAGCAGAAAGTATAAAGGCCAAAATGGCAAAAATCCATAACAATCCCTTTTTACTTCGGGTCTTAATAAAGTTTTTTATTGTGAAAAAACCATTGAAATAATCTATGATTTCCACGATGGTCATCGCACCCAATAAAAAGATGATAATCTCCGCTGTTTTACCCAAATGGTGTAACAGTATTTCGTCAATATGGGTGGGCTCCAATTGCTTTAGTTCTGTATTTACGTCAAAAACAGGTAAATGGGCTAGGGATATGATCGCCCACATCAAAGCCATCATCGCAAGAGCCGGAATAAGTTTATCTACTTTGAGACTGTGTTCCAAAGTGATTGCCAAATAACCTAAGACAAAAAGAGTTATTATGATGGTTTCCATAAATCAATTTTAGTTTGTGACTCTAAAAATATAAAAATCTATACCCGAACAGCTATGGAATCCAAGAAAAATTTAAGGCTGAAAAATCATCCCCGAACTGTGGTCCTGAGGGGCTCCCGTGACAGAGGCCAAACAATTGTTTTCTTCGCGTAAGCGCAACACACCCAATAAACCAAAAATCAACGCTTCCTTAAAGTCGATAATTTCTGCTTCAGGAATACAAATTTTTGCTGGAGTGTACTTTTGAATTTGGTGCATTAAAAAATCATTCTTCACCCCACCTCCACTTGCTAAAACCTGCTGACCTGAACCAAAACACAAACCAATCTGCTTCCCAATATGGTGTGAATACGTATAAAGTAAATCTTCGACTGGATGGGAATCATATTTATTTAGAATAGGAAAAAGAACGGTGTGAACCCACTCTATCCCCAGTGACTTTGGAGGCGTTTGAGTATAAAAATCCAACGATTCTAGGGTTTCAAAAAGTGAGTCAATTCGCTTGCCTTTTTGAGCTAGTGCACCTCCAAAATCGTATTCCAGTCCTTTCTTTTGAGCTAAAAAATTTAAAACCGTATTTACTGCACAAAGATCATAGGCGACTAGAACCCCTTGGACCATTAAAGAAGCATTGGCAAAGCCCCCTAAATTTAAACACGCATCATAGTTTCCAAACAAAAGCTGATCACCGATAGGAACTAAAGGAGCCCCTTGACCTCCAAGAGCCACATCTTGAGTTCTAAAGTCGCAAACTACAGTAAGCTGAACCCGTTCAGCTAACATTTTCAGATTTCCTAACTGAAAGGTGATCCCTCTTTCAGGCTGATGAAATACAGTGTGGCCATGCGAACACACTGCATCAATCCCATCCAACTGATGTTTCGCGATGAATTCCTTTATGACGTTCCCCAAATGGGATGTATAGCGATTATTCACGTCTCGGACAACCTCTTTACTTTCCGCGTGCAACCCTACTAATTGGGAACGCCAATCAGTTGCATATGCTATTGTTTCTGAGGCTTCGATAGAAAACTTCCACGGGACACCTTGGGTAAAACGCACACACACTAAATCAATCCCATCCAATGAGGTCCCTGACATGACTCCGACAACTTTATAATCCCGTTTTTTCAAAAGAAACTACTTTGATATTCAAACAAAGGAAAAAAAATTAACATTTTTTCAATTTTTTGATTTATAAATAACGATTTTCCTGTTTATTGACTGAAATTTTAAGATTTCATAAAACATCCAGATTTACATGTCCATTCCTACATAGTTTAGCCTCAGTATTCTTACATTAGCGATCCCTTAAATTTATTTTTATGCTGCCAGCCAAACAAGGACTTTACGATCCTCAGTTCGAACACGACAATTGTGGTGCAGGTTTTATTTGTAGTCTTCAGGGGAAGAAAACCAATGACATCATCCACAAAGCCCTAGATATTTTAGACAAACTCGAACACCGTGGGGCCGTTAGTGCCGACGGTAAAAC